>JAFSDF010000033.1 GCA_017436375.1 Clostridia bacterium
GGCTCAGGTAAAACCACACTTCTGAGGCTGATAAGCGGTGAGCTATCAATTTCTAAAGATACTCCCGGCGTTGACAGTTATCATATTGTTTCCGGAAAACCGGTTATAGGCTCAATGTCACAGATGGCTTTTTCAGATAACAGTATTTCGCTGCTTGAAGAAATCAGAAGTGCCTATAAAGAGATAATTGATTTGAAAACACGCCTCGATGAGCTGAATATTCTGATGGAAAGCAGTCCCTCTGATGATATTATTGCTGAGTATACAGCAAAGCTGGATTATTTTACTAATCTCGGTGGAGTTTATTTTGAAAAGGAATACGAGGCCGCGATAAAAAAGTTCGGATTTTCCGATGAAGAAAAACATAAGCCCCTTTCGGATTTTTCTGGTGGCCAAAGAACGAAAATAGCATTTCTTAAGTTGTTATTATCCAAGCCGGATTTACTGCTTTTAGATGAGCCGACCAATCACCTCGATGTAGAAGCGGTTTCTTGGCTTGAAGAATATATTTCAGAATATAAAAAAGCTGTTGTAATTGTCTCTCACGACAGAATGTTTCTTGATAAAACAGTCAATGTGATTTATGAGATTGAGCATGGCAAGACAAACAGATACCACGGAAATTATACTGCTTTTGCTCAGCAAAAGAGACAGGTACGGGCGCAGCAGGCTAAGATGTATGAGGAACAGCAAAAAGAAATTGCTAAGCTTAATGAGACTATTGAAAAGTTCAGGTACAAAGCAAATAAAGCGGCTATGGCTCAGTCTAAGATAAAATATCTTGAAAGAATGGAGGTTCTTGAAGCCCCGGAAATGTATGACACAAGAACCTTTAGAGCTGCTTTTGAACCAGAAATTCAAAGTGTTAAGGATGTTCTGACTGTCAGAGATCTGCAAATCGGCTACACAAAGCTTCTTTCTACAGTAAGCTTTGATGTAAAAAAAGGACAGCACGTAGCTGTCATCGGGGGAAATGGCTTGGGTAAATCTACTCTTCTTAAAACAATAGTAGGTGCTATCCCCTCTCTTGGCGGTAATTTCATTATCGGAGCCAATGTAAGACTTGGATATTTTGATCAGCAAATGGCTCAATATGTCAGCAAAAATACAGTTTTAGATGATTTTATGTCTGCCTTCCCCCATCTCGATCTATATGAAGCGAGAAGTGCTTTAGGTGCGTTCCTTTTCAGTGGAAATGATGTCTTTAAAACTATTGATATGCTTTCCGGTGGAGAAAGAGTCAGGCTTGCATTGTGTAAAATATTTAAAAGAAGACCTAATTTTCTTGTTCTGGATGAGCCGACTAACCATATGGATATACTCGGAAAAGAAACCTTGGAAAATATGCTTGCCGACTATGAGGGAACGCTGATTTTTGTTTCTCATGACCGATATTTCATAAAAAAGGTTGCAGACCATATTCTCTCTTTTGAAAACGGAATTACAAAATGGTATGAATTCGGATATGACGAATATATCGCCTCTCGAAATTCCGCAACCGGACATTGCGACACCGATATTATTAAGACACCCAGACAGAAAAAATCATATACCACGCCCGCAAAAGAGAAGGCAAAAAAAGACAGAGCAATAAAAAGGGCTGAGAATGAAATTTCAAGGCTTGAAGCTGAGCTTGACGAGCTACAGAAAGCTATATTAAAGCCCGAAAATCAGTCTGATTATCTGATTCTTACTGAGCTTCAGGATAAAATATCACATATCGAGGAAGCTCTTTTAGAGATGATGGAGCAATGGGAGGCTCTTGTTTCGGAATAAAGTAAAACAGCAGTAACTCGACCGTTACTGCTGTTTATGTTATTTTAAAATCCTATCAGTCCTAAAAGCCCGTAGGATAGAATTGAAATAATTATTCCTGCTATAAACACACCTAAAGCTATTACAGGAAAAGAATGCTTAATTCTGATATCAAGCAAATCTGCAACAAGAGCACCTGTCCATGCACCGGTTCCGGGAAGAGGAATGCCGACAAATATGAGCAAACCTAAAAGACGGTACTTCTTAACACCGTCAGCCTTCCTTAGTGAGCGGGCTTCAAGCTTGTTGATTATTTCCTCTACCTTCGGAAGCTTCTTTAAAATATTGAATATCTTCCTTATAAACATAAGTATAAAAGGGATAGGAAGCATATTTCCTATATAACATATTGCAAAGGCTTTAAAGAAATCAATATTCATCAGCTTAGCCGCAATAAGTCCGCCTCGTAACTCAAGAATCGGAAGCATGGAAATTATAAAAGCAATCATTTCAGCCGAAATCTTGTCTCCGAGTGTGTTAACAAGATATTCAGCGATAATTTCAGACATTTTGAGACTCCTTATAAATTATTGTCTTTGATAAAATTCATAGCTTCAGTGAGGATAAAACGATCGTTTTCATAATTCAGAACCTTTAAGGAATCCTGAAAGCTGTACCAGCCGCACTCTTCAATTTCTTCCTCCTGAAGGGTGTAATCAGTCTGCTCGGTTTTGGCAAGAAAAATAGATACTGATTTTTCGATTTTTCCCTGTATGCTGTATTCCGAGTTTTTCACGAAACCGGGTATTATATCAATATTAATACCTGTCTCCTCGAGAACCTCTCTGACAGCTGTTTCTTCTTTAGTTTCACCGGGCTCAATGTGTCCTTTAGGAAAACCCCAGTGTGCACTTCTTTTATTTCTGATCAGAAGAAATTTTTTCCCGTCGTGGTCCTCTCTGTAAATTTCAGCACCGCATGAGCTTTCATATAAACATTCAATATTATATCCGATGTTTCCTTCTGCAAAACTGATGGCTGCTTTGATATCGTTAACGATATATCGGGTGCTTTTAGGTGCGACAACCCAAACCGCTCCCCTGCCGCCATACCGTCTGACAACAGCTATAACACGACCGTCAAAATTTCTTACAGGATGATTAATGCCCATAATATAAGCAAACTGTACCGTGTTTTTTCTGGTTCGGCTGCCTTCCATAATACCGTAGTTAAGCTTATATTTAAAGCCGAACCGTTTATTATAGGAATACATCGGAGACGTTACACGCACTTTGACAAACTTGCCTAACATAATATGTCTCCTCTTCACGGAATGCAGTATATAATAAAATTCAAGGTTAACCCTCATATACTGCAAAGAATATATGCAAATATTATACACACTTTAATACGATATTTCAATAGATTTCTATTTAAAAAATAACACATCACAAAAAATTTTAATTATATTGTAAAAGGCTTTCAAAAGTGATATAATATACTAAAAAACGAGAGTGAAAAAATATGAAAGCTTTGTATATAACGGATCTTGACGGTACATTTCTGAACAGTGATGCTCAGATTTCTGAAAACAGCAAAAAGTTAATTTCGCAAGCAATAAACCGTGGAGCATTATTTACTGTCGCTACAGCCCGCACATTTGCGACGGTAATGCGTATGTTCAGTGATATCGAGCTGAAAATACCGCTCGTCCTGATGAACGGCGTGATGCTGTATGATCCTGAGTCAAAGAGAATATTATCCACAAAGGTAGTTGACTGTGAAGCTCTTAAAGAGGTTTTTGTGGCTTACAGAAAGCACGGAATTTTTCCTCTTATTTACCGTAACAAAGACAGCTTTCTGGAAATTGAGTATTATAATACTGACAATCAGTATCAGATGAAGTATGTCGGTAAAAGGGCTGATGCTGACGGCAAGAGATTTGTTTATTCGGATAAGTTTGATTGTGAGGGTAAAAGCGAGGTTATTTATATTGTTACGCTGGATAAATACGAGACTCTATTTCCTTTATATGAAGATATAAAACAAATTACGGGTATTTCCGCTGTTTTTTACAGTGACAATTATACCGATTGTTATTTTCTGGAAATATTTTCCGCGGGAGTATCCAAGGCTTCTGCTATGTTACAGGTGAAAAAGCTTATCGGTGCTGAAAAAACTGTAGCTTTCGGCGATAATATGAATGACATAGAAATGTTTAAATATGCAGATGAATCGTATGCTGTGGATAACGCCTGTAATGAGCTTAAAGGGTTTGCTACGGGTGTTATAGGGAGCAACAATGACGATGCAGTAGCAAAAAAGATATATTACGATTATTTGGAGAGTTTAAATGGGTAAATTATATAAAGAATATGTAAAAACTTATAATTTGTCACCTGAGAATTCTGATGGTTTTTATTCGGTGGCAGGAGAGCTTCTTTCTACTGAGGAGGTTCTTTCGCTGGAGCAGTATGAGCAACATCTCGAAATAAACAGGCTTCAGCATATTCTGGGCGTTGCTTATCTGAGCTATAAGATATGCAAAAGGCTTGGCTGGGACTTTAAATCGGCCGCCCGTGCGGGTATTATGCATGATTTGGTATACTACGACTGGCGGGACGGTGAAACAGGCGGTTGGCACCGATTACACGGATATAAGCACCCGAGATTGGCTGCTATGAATGCCTGCGAATTATGTCCTGATCTTAACAAAATCGAGTACGACGCTATTATTAAGCACATGTGGCCATTGACAGTAAGACTTCCGAAATTTAAGGAAGGATATGTAATAATTTTCGCCGACAAATACTGTGCGACGAGGGAGCTTATGTATTCTCTCAACAAAAAATACAAAGATAAATTTTTAGATGATGTTAAAGGAATCTGATTATGGAAACAATTATCAAATATATTCTGTTATTTTTCTTCTACAGTGCCGCAGGCTGGTGTCTTGAATCCCTTTACTGCTCTATTGGCGAAAAGCGATTTGTTAACCGCGGATTTTTAACAGGACCACTGTGTCCGATATACGGAACCGCAGCTCTCGTTCTCGTTATTCTTATCTATAATCCCTTCAAGGATAATCCCCTTGCAGTGTTTGTTCTCGGCATTATTCTTTGTGACATTGTGGAATATATTACGAGTTATATAATGGAAAAGCTGTTCAGTGCCCGCTGGTGGGATTATACCTATGAATTTATGAACATAGGTGGCAGAATATGCCTCAAGCATACACTTTATTGGGGTGTTATATCTATTATTTTTGTAAAGACTATCCATCCTGCTGTTGACAATCTTTACAGCAGAATTGACGGTCCGTATCTTAAGATGATTCTTTTCGCTGTGCTGGGTATCTTTACTCTTGATCTTATAAATGCTGTGAGAAAGGCGCTGGATATAAGAAAGCTTCAGATTAAGATAAATAATCTAACAAACAGTTTATCAGAAGAGCTTTCCATTATTAAATCCAGCTTTGAAAACAAATATTCATTGATTCAGAATGTTGTAATAAAGCAGACTGATAAATTGACACAGCTTAAATACCAGCTTGATGATCTTACTTCGGATGTGGAAAAATTTTTGCTTTTTGAAAAAAAGCCTAAAGACAAGGAAAAAAGTCTCTCAAACAGATTGTTTTATAACAACCCTACCTTTGAAAGACTCACAGAAAACAGGCTTATCAGACTGAAAAATATAATTGATGATATAAAATCAAATATATCCGAAAGTGAAGAAAAACAATGAGGAGGAGACAGGTATGAAAAGCTCTGAAAGAAATGATGCCCGTGTAAAAAGAACATACGCACAGCTCATTAACGGGCTTGTCGTGCTGCTGAACGAAAAGAGCTTTGACGATGTGTCAGTACTTGAAATATGTGAGGCTTCCGGTGTTCACAGAGCTACATTTTATAAGCATTTCAATGATAAGTTTGAATTTCTGAATTTCTGCTTTGATTCGATGCTAGAGACTATCTCCTTTGATTCGCTGAAATTAGGCTCGTCCCCTTCCATAATTAAGAGTAATATTATGCATTTCATTTCTTGCATTCTTGAGTTCATTGACGATAACCGCCCTCTTTTTACCTCGGCATGTATAGTGAATCCGTCAATAGCATTCCTTTCCTCCTTTGACAATGCAATCAATAATTTCTGTACTGAAAAGCTGAATTCTGTACTCACTGCACCCTCTCACAGAATAGAAATATCTTCGGTATATTATTCTGGTGCCTTTGTCGGTGTGGTTAAGTGGTATATACAGTCAAACAATCCCGGTATGTATGATGATATGATGGATTTTCTCGGCCACAGAGTGGATGAGCTTTGTAGTTTTTATGAGACAAATCTGTACGGCTTGCAGTAGTTCATTTGTCGTAATCATCAAGAAAATTATACTTGTTTTCACCTTTATGGTATCCGATGACCGTTTCAAGATTTACATTGTGTACACTTCTGAAAATATTCATTTCGATATTGGAGTTGATTTTCCTGAAAGAGGAAATCAGCTCCTTCATTTCTTTTCGCTTAGAAAGAAGTTCTTTATCTGATTGACTGTTTTCTGATGCTTCGGTAAATTTACACGCACAGTCTAAAAATTTAAGATTATTGTATCGTACCCAAGCCTTAATATCAGCTTCTCTTACCATATATAACGGTCTTATGAGCTCCATTCCTTCAAAATTCGTGCTGTGAAGCTTCGGCATCATTGTTTTAATTTCAGCACCGTAAATCATGCTTAGTAAAATTGTTTCGATCACATCATCAAAATGATGGCCTAATGCGATCTTATTGCAGCCGAGCAGCTGTGCATTTTTGTATAAGTGTCCCCTTCTCATTCTGGCACATAAGTAGCACGGTGATTCCTCTATATCTGCTACATATCCGAATATATTGGCCTGAAATATCTCAATCGGTATTTCAAGCGATTTTGCGTTATCAATAATCTGCTGTCTGTTCGCATCGGAATAACCCGGATCAAGAACCAGATACTTAGCCTCAAAAGGAAAGTCACTGTGCTTCTGCAGATGTTGTATACATTTAGCCAGAAGCATGGAGTCTTTACCGCCGGATATGCAGACAGCAATCCTGTCCCCCGGCTTAATCATTTCATATTCATTTATCCCGGCAATAAATCTTTTCCATATTTCTTTGCGGTATTTCTTAATTATACTTCTTTCTACTTCAATATGTTTTTCCATAAGTAACATCCTTTACAGCAAAAGGCAGGAGGTTTAACCGCCTGCCTTTTAAAGTATTTTAGCTTTCTTTTATATTAAATATGATTTTAAGAAAGTTTTTAAGTACCTTAGGGCTTCTGACATCTACAACTTTCATATGCTAAACCTCCATGCAAAAAATACCCGTTCATTTAAAGGAACAAGTAATCCCTGAAATGATAAGCAACAAAGCAAGGATGAAAAGCATAACCTTAACCGGAATACATAAGGCAAGGATTATTCCGGCACCAAAAGCTGTGAATATAAGACCTTTGGTACACAGACGAATTTTTGACAAGCTATCATCCCCTTCCGTTAAAACAGTGTTCTGTTAATATTATACGGTTCAGGGTGAAAAATGTGATAATTTTACAAATTCCACTTTTTCAGATTTTTTTGCTCATTGTAAAAGGTGACATAGCTTTCATGTCTGTTACGGCTGATTGATCCTTCCGCTACCAGCTCACAGATCCTACAGCCCTTCTCGCCCAGATGCGCACACCCGGTAAATTTACATTCACCTATGTGTTCAGAAAACTCTCTGAAATATTGCTCGAGCTCGTCAGATAAGATAGCGTTATCATTAGTAAAATCTATGCTTGAAAAGCCTGCGGTATCAATGACAGAGCCCTCGCCGATATGAAAAATTTCAGCTCTGCGAGTTGTATGTCTTCCTCTGCCGAGCTTGTCACTGATATCTCCTGTTTCGAGCTCCAGGGCACCGCTGAGAGCATTTATAAGAGTGGACTTACCTACACCTGAATTACCGGTAAAAGCCGTCAGATTGCCGGTTAATTCGTCTTTAATGGCATCAAGCATCGATCTGTCGTTGATGTCAGAATAAAGGAAAACCTTATATCCGGTCGAAAGGTAAGTTTCATAAAGCTCTTTGTAATCTGCAAGATCTGTTTTTGTGATAATTATTATCGGCTCTATATTGTTCTTTTCGGCAAGAACCGTCATTTTATCAATAATCAGATAGTTCGGCGCGGGCTTGGCTGATGATACGACAATTATCAGCTTATCAATATTTGCAACCGGAGGTCGGACCAGTCGGTTTTTTCTCCGGTGAATTTCATCAATGGTGTTTTCCTTACCTTCTCTTACAGTAATAGTGACATTGTCACCTATCAGCGGTGTAATTTTCTCTTTTCTGAACTTGCCCTTAGCTTTACACTCAAAAACACCGTTGGCGGTTTCTACATAGTAGAAACCACCAATACCTTTGATTATTATGCCTTCATACTGCATTACTGTTCTCCGTTTACCTGTTCAGCCAATGTGGTATCCTGAGCCTGAACCTCAGTAGTTGACGGCTCCGAGGTAGGCGCTGTAGGAGGCTGTGTTGTAGTTGGTGCTGTAGTGGTAGGCTTTGTGGTAGTAGGTGCTGTTGTAGTAGGTTTGGTTGTAGTGGGCTGGGTTGTGGTCGGTTGGGTTGTGGTAGGCTTGGTAGTGGTCGGTTTAGTTGTAGTGGGCTTGGTAGTGGTCGGTTTAGTGGTCTTTGGACGGGTGGTTTTCTTTTCTTCAGTGGTTTTTTCCTCTTCGGTTTCCTCTTCCTCTGTAGTCTCGTCAGTGGTTTCAGGAATTTTGCCCGTACTTACATAGACAGCCACTCTAGTTCCGGGTAATACCATTTCTCCGATATATTCGTGACCGATGATTTTTCCTGCAGGCTCTGCGCTTCCTCTGTATTCGGTACGGGTTGTGTCAAGTGTGAGTCCTGCTTCGGACAGAGTTGCTCTCGCCTGAGCTATAGTCATTCCGACAAGGTTAGGTACTGCTACAGGCTCAACATCCTCGCTTGTAGCAACATAAATAGTAATCATCGAGCCCGCAGCAACCATTTCGCCCTTGGCAGGATAGGTTTTAATAACCGTACCGATTTCGACATCTTCGTTTCTCTCTTTTACTACGGTAGTTTCAAGACCTTTTCCTCTTATTACTGCATCAGCAGATGTGTATTCATATCCGTAAACATCGGGAACTTCAACCTGAGAGGATGAATCAGAAATATATATTACTATTTTTGTGTTTTTGTTTACCTTACCTGAAGACGGATCCTGACGGAGAATGGTTCCTGCTTCAGCATCGCTTTCCTCATCTATGACAGGCTCAAAAACAAAATCTGCATAGGCGGGTTGATTCATAACCTGATTGTAGAAATTAAGGCCAACTACATTAGGTACAGTAATCTTGTTTGATCCGGGAAGAAACATCGAAATGAGTATAACGGCAAATATTACAAGTGCTCCGAGTACACCGCAAAGCACAGCGATAGTTTTCTTTTTAGCGCTGTCATCCTCTTCGGTATCTGTGTCATCTGCATCAAGAGGCTCAATAACAGTATCTGCCTTGGTAACGATAGGTGTTGCTACTTTTATATCCTCATCTGTTTCGGTTGCAGTGCCGGGCTGTGTTGCTGTGAAGTAGGAATAATCGAACTTGATATTCGGATTTTTCTTATATTCGTCTATATCTCTTAGTATTTCCGATGCTGACTGATATCTGTCGCTTTGGTTTTTCTGCATAGCTCTTATTATAATCTGTTCAAGGCCTACAGGAATATCGGGATTAATTTCTCTGGGCTTGACAGGATCGTTCTGAAGCTGCATCAAAGCAACAGATACGGCATTATCAGACTGGAAAGGAAGGATGCCTGTAAGCATCTCATAAAGCATAACACCTACGGAATAAAGGTCTGTTTTGGCGTCGGTGTGGCTGCCTTTAGCCTGTTCGGGACTGATGTAGTGAACGGAGCCGATAGCACCGTCAGTCATAGTTCTTGTTTCGCTTCTGCTGAAACGGGCAATACCGAAATCTGCTACCTTAATTGTACCGTCAGAAATGAGCATAATATTCTGAGGCTTGATGTCTCTGTGGACAATACCCTTATCGTGAGCATGCTGTAAGGCTCTGAGAATCTGTGTTACATAATAAATAGCTTCACGGGGATTAATTTTGCCCTGCTGTTCAATATATTCCTTAAGAGAAATACCCTCTACATACTCCATAACTATATACTGAATCATATTGCCGTAGCTTACATCAAAAACCTTAACAATATTCGGGTGAGATAAAACAGCAATAGCTTTTGATTCATTTTTAAAGCGGCGTCTGAATTCTTCATTGGCAAGAAATTCGTCCTTGAGTATCTTTACAGCAACGATTCTGTGGTCGATATTATCAAAGGCCTTATATACTACAGCCATACCGCCCACACCGATAATTTCGATAATTTCGTATCTTCCGTCAATTCGCTTTCCGACATAATTTTCCATTAGCTTTTTACCTTACCCTTCCATAATAACTACTGTTATATTATCCTTACCGCCGTTATTATTGGCTTCATCAATATATTTCTTTGCAAGCGACTCAAATTCAGTCGATTTGTATATTTCTAATATTCGCTTATCGTTTACCATACCGCTCAGGCCGTCAGTACAAAGCAGAAGTGTTTCATTTTTGTCAAGATAAGCATAGTCAAAGTCGATATCAATTTCTTCATCAACACCCATAGCACGGGTTATAATGTTTTTTATAGGATTATTTTCATATTCTTCTTTTGTGATCTGGCCCTTATCGAGCATTTCCTGAACAAGAGAATGGTCCTTGGTTATCTGTTCGATAGTGTTGTCTCTGATTATGTAAGCTCTGCTGTCACCAACATGTGCAATACACGCCTCATTGCCTTTAACGATTACAGCAACGATAGTAGTGCCCATTCCTTTGAGCGTATGATCGTAGATACCTCTGTCAAAGACATTTACATTGGCGGTAGTAATAGCTGAAAGAAGGAGATTTTCCAGAGATGCGATGCCCATTGAAGGGTTATAGCACTTTTTGATTTTTTCACTTACCATATCAATAGCAGCTGCACTGGCGACTTTACCGCCGTGTACTCCGCCCATGCCGTCACATACTATTGCCCAGGAGGTACCGTCGGCTAAAACACCGTAATCAAAAGCGTCTTCATTTTTGCTTCTGACGGCACCAATATCGGTTTTACCGGTAATTTTCATAAGCAGTCTCCTTCCGGATTTATTTTTCGCCTCTGCGCAGTTGACCGCAGGAAGCATTTATATCACTGCCGAGAGTTCTTCTGACAGTAGCGTTAATACCGTTTTTTTCTAGAATTTTTATGAAGGAAAGAATCCTGTCGCGGTTACTTTTTCTGTAGTCTCTTTCTTTTACTGAGTTAACAGGTATAAGATTAACATGGCACAGCATACCCTTCAGCTTGCCTGCCAGTTCCCGGGCACACTCATCGCTGTCATTCACACCGCTAATCATTGCGTATTCAAAGGAAATACGTCTGTTTGTCTCCTTGATATAAGCTTTACATGCTTTAAGGAGAGTATCTATGTTCCATTTATTGTTAACAGGCATAGTTTTGCTTCTGATTTCATCGTTCGGAGCGTGAAGAGAAATAGAAAGTGTGAGCTGTAGCTTTTCATCCATCAGCTTATATATTCCGCTTACAACACCGCAGGTAGAAAGGGATATATTCCTCATTCCTATATTAAGCCCATTTTCATCAGAAATAATTCTGAGAAATCGTATGACATTATGATAATTATCCAGTGGCTCCCCTACCCCCATCATAACGATATGAGAAATTCTGACAGATAAATCCTTCTGAGCGACATAAATCTGAGACAGAATCTCGGAAGGAGTGAGGTTCCTTATGAAGCCTGCTATTCCCGAAGCACAGAAATTACAGCCCATCCTGCAGCCAACCTGACTGGAAACACAGATGGTATATCCGTATTTATATTTCATAACTACTGACTCAATCAGCTCACCGTCATTAAGTCTGAATAAATACTTAACTGTATCATCATACACTGAAACTAACTTTTTTTCAATAGCGCAGGTATAAATGTCATAATTTTTTTCGAGATTAAGCCGTAAATCCTTAGAAATGTTTGTCATTTCCTCAAAAGAATCAACATTATGCTTATGTAACCAGGAATAAATCTGAGCGGCTTTAAATGGTTTTTCTTCCATTTCAAGCAGTTCTTTTTTTATTTCGTCAACGGTCATTGACTTTATATCTTTTTTCACTTAATCACTCTTTCTCTCAAAGCAAGCAATAAAGAATCCGTCACTCAAATTAATATGAGGCATAAGGGTTATAAACGGTTTATCTGAAATATCAGGAAGTGGTGAAACAGGCACAAAAGCTTTGTTATTTGCAAGGAACCTCTCGCAAACTCCTTCATTTTCATTTTTGGAAAGAGCACAGGTAGAATATATTAATCTACCGCCTGCTTTCACATATCTTGAGCCGTTTTCCAGTATCGAGTACTGTATTTCAGGCAGTCCCTCTAACTCTTTGGCAGATTTATATTTGATTTCCGGTTTTCTCCTTATGATACCTGTGCCTGAGCACGGCACATCACACAGTACCCTGTCAGCGGTACCGAGCTCTTCGCGGTAAATCAGCGCATCTGAAACCGAGCCGTCAATTACGGAAAGTCCAAGTCTCGATGCACCCTTATTAATAAGCTCCACCCTGCTTTCGTATTTATCAAAGCACAGTACCGTGCCTTTATTATTCATATATTCGGCGGCTGTATATGCCTTGCCTCCCGGTGCTGAGCACAGGTCGTATACTTTGTCACCCTCTATTGGAGCCAAGGCCTTCACACATA
>JAFSDF010000034.1 GCA_017436375.1 Clostridia bacterium
CTGTAAGAACAGCTGTTACGGCTATTACCGTTATCATAGCCAGCATACGGCTTTCCTCTCCGGTCATATAAGAGGAGAACCAGAGATTGAGTATCTCTGCAAAGGTGCAGATGCTCCCTCCTGTTAGAAAGGCAAAAAGACAGTCCTTGGCCACAGGAGAGGGAGGGGAGTACTTCCGGGCAAGATTACCGTATTCGTTTTTTGAAAGAGACATAAGGTTCCTTCTTTCTTTTTCAGTTTCGTATTTAGTTTTATCTCAAAAAAAACAATTATTCTTTAATTAAAGACAAAAAAAGCTGTCATATAAACAAATTCTTAACAATACTATGTTAAAATAACACGAAAAAGCATAGGGAGGTTAAAGTATGTTTAAAATACTTGTAGTTGAAGACGATCAGAATCTTAACCGTGCGATCTGTTCATATCTTAACCGTAAGGGATATATTTCCACAGGCTGCTTACGTGCTGCAGAGGCCTACGAGTGTATGGATAAGGATGTTTTTGATCTGATAATAACGGACATTATGATGCCGGGAATCGACGGATATGAGTTTACACACACCATCCGCTCTACAGATAAGGAAATCCCTATTCTTTTCATCAGTGCCCGTGACGATCTCTATTCCAAACAGAAGGGCTTCGGTATGGGGATAGACGATTATATGGTAAAGCCCATTAATCTGGAGGAGCTTATCCTGCGTGTTGAGGCACTTTTGAGAAGGGCGAAAATAGCCTCGAGTAAGATTGTTTCCGTGGGTGGACTTACTATGAATATGGACGAAAGAAGCACACGGATAGATGGCAGAGAGGTACCTATGACTGCCAGAGAATTTAATATTCTTTATAAGCTTCTGTCATATCCCGATAAAACCTTTACCCGCTCTCAGCTGATGGATGAGTTCTGGGAGTCGGATACCTCCTCAGGCCCCAGAACAGTGGATGTATATATGGCAAAAATCAGAGATAAGTTTTCCTGCTGTGATGCCTTTGAAATAGTTACGGTACACGGATTGGGCTATAAGGTGAAGATAAAATGAAACTGAAGCTCAGACATAAAGGCAAAAAAAATATCGATAAAAAGATAAATTTTTCTCTTTTTTCCGTTCAGCATTTTCTGGTTGCTTTTCTCGTTTTCGGTGCAGTAATAACGATTTGCTTTTTTCTGTTTTTCAATAACGGACTGAGTATTATCTTTGACATTATGGAGCTGAGCGAGGAGATAAAAAGACGAGCCTGGCAGACACTCAATAATCTTATCTTTATAAGTCTTATGGTTACGGTGGCATATAATATATTTAAATGGTTCACCATAAAGATACCAATAACGAAGCTTCTCGATGCCACACATAAAATTTCCGAGGGAGACTTTTCCGTAAGAGTAAAGCTTTTCCATATGTTCAATGCGGTCAATGAATTTGATGTTCTGGCCAGAGATTTCAACAAAATGGCTGAGGAGCTTTCGACGATAGAAACACTGAAAAACGATTTCATTGCCAATGTTTCCCATGAGCTGAAAACACCCATATCGGTAATTAACTCATACGCCACCATAATTCAGAATCCGGAAATAACCGAAGAAGAAAGAATTGAATATGCACAGATAATAGCCAATGCCTCATCTAACCTTTCAGAGCTTATTTCCGGTATTCTCCGCCTGAATAAGCTGGAAAATCAGCAGATATTCCCGGAAAAAAAGAAATATGATTTAGGTGAGCAGCTGTGTGAATGTATGCTGAAATTTGAGAGTGAGTGGGAGAGAAAGAACCTGAATATCGAAACGGATATTTCAGAGGAAATAATCATCAATGCCGACGGTGAGCTGCTGTCTCTGGTTTGGTCAAATCTTATTTCTAACGGAATAAAGTTCTGCGATGAGGGTGATACGGTTCATCTGTCACTGAAAAAGGAAGGCACGGATGCCGTAGTCAGGGTCCGTGATACAGGCTGCGGTATGAACGAAGCAGTAATGAACAGAATATTTGAAAAGTTTTATCAGGGTGACGCCTCGCGTTCTACCAAGGGTAACGGTCTCGGTCTGGCTCTCGTAAAAAGAGTAATCGACATTACAGACGGTGAAATTGAGGTGGAAAGCGAAGAGGGAGTCGGTACGGAATTTACGGTGAGAGTACCGCTGGAGTAAGTCTGTTAATGAAAAAATGAGCTGTAAAAAAATATGTCTTTAGCTTTATAAAGTATACTTAACGGTAAAATGTGAGCTAAGTTTTCAGAAAATTTTTACGGACCTTTCTTGCAGTACCTGTCGGAAAAGCAGACAGAGCGGGAAGCGACTGTCGGGGCGAAGGTGCCTGAGGAGACGGAACGCGAAGTGTCGCAGACACTTCCATACCAGACGAAATATCTGTGCGGGGAGGGACTACGGCAGCGATTTCCCTGTACAGGTTCTGAAAAAAGCACTGCCTGCCTTCTCTCTGTCGGTAAGGCAGTAACATAGAACTGAAAATAACGGTAGTGCAGAGAGGTCGTTTTTAACCAAGCGGCAGACTAAGGAAGTTACATA
>JAFSDF010000035.1 GCA_017436375.1 Clostridia bacterium
CTCAGACTCTAAGAAGGAAGTAGCAACCTCCAGAAGCAATCCCGGCAATAAGGCCGCAGGCGCTTGGGCTAACTCCTTCAAGGATGCAATGGTGGCTGAAGATTATGAAGAAGCCGGCGTAAACAAGGTAGTTGACTATGCAGATTACATTGCAATGCATCCCGACTACAAGACAAACGCAGGTCTCTACAAGAATACTCAGACCAACTTCGTAGCTGATAAGGGCGATACTCTTACAGTAGTATTCACATGGCTCCTTGATATGTTCGCAGACGCACACAACAGAGAAGCTCTCGTACAGTTCCTCGTTGACTTCTTCGAGCTCCAGAGCGGTGCAGAAGCTACAGTAAGATATGCAATCAATGACCTCTTCAACCAGGCAGAATCCTACGGTGCATCTGATATGATCGTGAGCGCACTCTTTGCATTCCTTGGTACAGGTATTCAGGTTGAAGCAGTTATGATGGGCAACTTCACAACCCTCAAGCAGATCTATATGGATCTCTTTAAGGCTCTTGGTTCAAACGAAGGCTGTGCATACAGCAGCATTGCTAAGGTAATGGAAGACCTTACAGGCGTATGGAATGAAACCATGGGTGATGACGACGATCATCAGGATGCAGTTGAAGAGGGCGAAGAAACTCTCAACTGGTTCCAGAGACTTATTAAGAAGATCAAAGAATTCTTCCAGAGAATTTTCAGCATCTTTAAATAAGCGAAGGTTAATTCCTGAAAGCTGAACAAAACTATACCCCACCTCTTCGGAGGTGGGGTTGTTTTTTTTTCAAAAGAATACGGCTTAAATAATTTACAAAAGGGTAAATGTATGATAAAATTAAAAAGTAATCTTAACTCGGAAAGGAAATCACTATGAGCGTTACTAAAACACATTTTGACTTTATGCCTGACGGCACAGAGGTGCATCTTTTTACTATCACAAATAATAATGAGGTCAGCGCAGGTATCATTACCCGCGGAGCCACTCTCCAGTCCTTCGTATGTCCTGATAAGGATGGTAAAATGGGAGACATAATTATGGGCTTTGATAATGTGGCTGCACACATAGCATCAGGCACCTACACGGGAAATGTTATCGGTCAGTATGCCAACCGCCTTTGCGCAGGTAAATTCACCGTAGCAGGAAAGGAATATCAGGTAACACAGAATGAAAAGGGCAAAACCTGCCTTCACGGTGGCGGAGAGTATAATAGCGCTGTGTGGAAGGCTATAATCATTGATGACGATGCAGTGGAGTTTTCTTACATAAGCGAAGACGGAAATGAAGGTTTCCCCGGTAAGGTAGAGGTTACTGTAGTTTACCGCCTTACGGACAGAAATGAGCTCGAAATTCACTATAATGCCGTTCCTGACCGTGAAACAGTTATCAATATGACAAATCACGCTTATTTCAATCTTGGCACTACTGCAAACGGTGATGTGCTCGATCATGAGCTTCAGCTGTTCTGCGATGCCTATACTCCCACAGATGCGGACAGCATTCCCACAGGTGAAATCAGAAGCGTGGAGGGAACAGCCTTCGATTTCAGAGAGCCTAAAAAAATCGGCAGA
The DNA here is from genome assembly GCA_017436375.1 of Clostridia bacterium. Classification (GTDB taxonomy): domain Bacteria; phylum Bacillota; class Clostridia; order Oscillospirales; family Acutalibacteraceae; genus UBA6857. The sequence continues at coordinate 1,570 of JAFSDF010000035.1, forward strand.
GATATCGGTGCCGATGACGAACAGCTTATTATGTGTCGCGGCTATGACCATAACTTCTGTGTTAACGGTCCTGTAGGCAAGGTAAGACCTGTAGCTAAGGTTACCGATGCAAAGAGCGGAAGAAAGTTAGAGGTTATGAGTGATCTGCCCGGTGTACAGCTCTATACAGGTAATTTCCTTGACGGAACAG
>JAFSDF010000036.1 GCA_017436375.1 Clostridia bacterium
AAGAGGGCTTTCGCCGTCCTGACCGGGCTCAAAGTTTTCAACCTTGGGAAGCTTAAGGGGAAGCTCTGAATAAGGAACAGCCACCATACCGCACTTTTCGCAATGAACGATGGGAATAGGCTCACCCCAGTAGCGCTGACGGTTAAATGCCCAGTCCTTCATTTTATACTGAACGCCTCTTTCGCCGATGCCCTTCTCTTCGAGCTCTTCAAGTATACGGGCAATAGAGGATTTCTTATCTGTGTAGCCGTTAAGGTACTCGGAGTTAACCATTTCGCCGTCACCTGTATAGGCTTCAACAGACATATCGCCGCCTTTGATAACCTCGATAATATCTACGCCGAATTTCTTAGCGAAGTCGTAGTCTCTCTGGTCGTGAGCAGGAACAGCCATAATGGCACCTGTACCGTAGCCCATCATAACATAGTCGGAAATGAAGATAGGAATTTCCTTACCGTTAACAGGATTGATTGCTACAAAGCCGTCAAGCTTGACACCTGTCTTATCCTTAACGAGCTGTGTTCTTTCAAACTCAGTCTTCTTTGCACATTCGGTTCTGTAATTCTCTACATCGCCGAAGTTTTTAATCATATCCTTATACTTATCGAGTAAGGGATGCTCAGGAGCCATAACCATAAAGGTTACACCGAAAAGGGTGTCGGGACGGGTGGTGTAAATACGGAGAGTTTCCTCTGTGTCCTTAACTGTGAAGTTAACGAAGGCACCCGTAGACTTACCGATCCAGTTTTCCTGCTGAAGCTTTACATTGGGAAGATAGTCCACTTCCTTGAGACCGTCAAGAAGCTTATCAGCATATTCGGTGATACGGAGATACCATACATCCTTTGACTTCTGCACGATGTCGCTGTGACAGATGTCACACTTGCCGCCCTGTGAGTCCTCATTGGAAAGAACAACCTTACAGGAGGGGCAGTAGTTAACGAGTGTCTTATCTCTGAAGGCAAGACCGTTTTCGAACATCTTAAGGAAAATCCACTGTGTCCATTTGTAGTAGCCCTCTTCTGTGGTGTCAACCACTCTGTTCCAGTCAAAGGAGAAACCCACTCTTTTAAGCTGACTTGTAAACTTGGCAATATTCGTGTCAGTTACCTGGCGGGGATGGATGCCTGTTTTGATAGCGTAGTTTTCGGTAGGAAGACCGTAGGCGTCAAAGCCGATGGGGAAAAGCACATTATAGCCTTCCATTCTGCGCTTTCTGGAAATTACCTCGAGGCCAGAATAAGCCTTGATGTGACCGACATGCATACCTGCACCGCTGGGATAAGGGAACTCAACGAGAGCATAGAACTTCTTTTTATCGGAATTGTCCTGTGCTTCGAAAACTCCTGATTCTTCCCATTTTTTCTGCCATTTTAATTCGGCATTTTTAAAATCGTAATACAAATTTATCACTCCGTTTAATTATTTCTGTATTTATAAATCAATCTTCCGTAACAATGTCGGAAATATCGACTGTTTTCGCATCCTGCCATAAGCGTTCAAGGTTATAGTAGTCACGGCTTTCACCTGTGAATACATGAACGAGAACACCTGTGTAGTCGAGCAGAATCCAGCCTGTGGCTCTGCCCTCAATATGATGAGGCTCTATCCCCTGCTGACTGAGCTCATACTCAACCTCGTCAGCCAGAGCCTTTACATGGGTATTCGATGTACCCGAGGCGATAACGAAATAGTCGGCAACGATGGAATGCTCAGTTATTTCGATAACCTTTATATCGATAGCCTTTTTCTTATCGAGCACCTTTACTATTTCTTTGGAAAGTTCAAGTTCTGTCATAGCTTTCTCCTTTATTGATTATAAGTTCATTGTAAAAATCGAGACTGTCGGGATGAATTACCGTTTCTCTCTCAGACAGTGCTTTAAGAGTGTACTGCAGAGAATAGAGACAGGCTTCATCGAGTCCTTTTTCGTAGGATAACTGCCTCATAATCCCCACATCGGGATAATTTCTTTCTGCGGATACATAGTCAGCCACATAGATAATTTTATCGAAAAGACTCATACCGGACTTACCTGTGGTATGGTACCGTACTGCAGAGAGAATTTCCTCATCAGTGATACCGAGTTTCTCTTTTAAACAGGCCTCCCCTGCCATGGCGTGCCACAGCTTCGGGTTTGCTTTTTCGGTACGGCTTAATATTATACCACCTTTTTCCAGCATTTTCAACATATCTGAATTATTTTCATTTTTCATTATGTCATGAACGAGACCGGCAAAATATGCTTTTTCCTCATCGGCACCGTACATACGGGCAAGAGAAGCCGCACTGTCTGCCACATTTAATGAATGAAGAAAGCGGTAATCGTCAAGCTTTTCTCTCAGAAGCCTTTTATGCTCCATAAAAGGACTTTCATAGAGAAGCTTAAGTCTGATATAGTCATAAACCTTATCAGAAACGAGATTTCTTACCTCTTTTCCTTCCGTCAGTTTTTCACGGATTTCCGTGGAACTGCACTCGAAAGGCTCGATATCAGCAAGGATTATTTCATCCTTTTCGCAGTCAAGACCTAAAGCTTCCGAGGCATATCGTGACAAATCCTCAAAGAAAATACTGTCAAGCCGTGAAGCCACACAGAGAGTAGCCATCGAAAGAATATCCTCATAACGGTACCATCTATCAAAGCTTAAAAGCATATCCGAGCCGATAATGAGAAAGAGCTCATCATCGGGATATATCTCCTTAAGAGCCGTCAAGGTATCGACAGTATAGCTTTTACCCTGCCGCTGTATCTCAAGGTCGCTAACAGTAAAGCAGTCTTCTGTAAACATAAGACGGCACATTTCGAGTCTGTGACTGCTGTCGGCAAGCTCTTTACCTGCTTTATGCGGCGGAGTAAAGGTGGGCATAATTATTATTCTGTCAAGCTGTGCCCTATTTTTCATTTCCTCAGCCAACCTTTTGTGTCCCCTGTGTACGGGATTAAAGGTGCCGCCGAAAATACCGATACGCATTATTTATCAGCCTTTCTTTGCGCCCTTGAATGCGAACTTTTTATTCTTTTCTTTTCTCAGTGCGAGCTGCTTTTCCTTATGAAGCTTTGCGGCCTTTTTCTTGTTCTTTTCCTTCTGTAAAGCCTTTTCTTTAAGCTCGGGGCTTTCTCTGTAAAGAACGATTACACCGCCGATAACCTGAATAACCTCGGCACCTGTAGCGGCGGCGAGCTCATCGGCTGTCTGTCTCGGTGTTATGGGTGACGACTCTAAAAGCACCTTTACCTTAATAAGCTCTCTGGCTCTTAAAGCATCGTCAGTTTGCTTTATAAGAGCATCGGACATACCGCCCTTACCTACCTGAAAAAGAGGCTCGAGATGGTTAGCCTGTGCTCTGAATGCGGCTCTTTCTTTACCTGTCATTTAGTCTGCTCCTTAATTTATATCATTTGTAATTATCGTAATTTTTCTTCGAGAATTTTCAGCGCATTACCTCTGTGGCTTATGGCATCCTTTTCCTCGGCGGTCATTTCTGCGAGGCTCTTATCTCCTACCATAAAGACAGGATCGTAGCCGAAGCCGTTTTCGCCCTTCTTTTCATAGCCTATTTTGCCTTCGCATTTTCCCTCGGCTGTAATTTCCTTGCCGTCAGGGAAGCTGACACAGATGGCGCAGGCGAAGTATGCTGTTCTTTCTTCATCGGGTACACCGTCGAGCTTTTCGAGAAGCTTAACGATATTACCTTCGTCATCGCCGTGTACACCGCTGTAGCGTGCTGAGTAAACTCCCGGCTCACCGCCTAAGGCATCTACACAAAGTCCGCTGTCGTCGGCTATGCAGATAAGTCCGCTTTCCTTACATCCGCTTTCAGATTTTATACGGGCATTTTCCATAAAGGTAGTGCCTGTTTCCTCCACATCCGTAAGAGCGATGCCTACATCCGTGTCTGTAACTACCTCGTAGCCCATAGGTGAAAGTATGCGTGCCATTTCGGTAAGCTTATGCTTATTATGGGTGGCTATAAGAATTTTCATTCTCATTCCTCCTCGACGCTTGATGTGTCCTCAAAGAGCGCCTTAGCAAACATCTTGGGATTGAAGGGCTGTAAATCGTCTATCTGCTCACCTACGCCGATGAATTTAACGGGGAGCTTGAGCTCATTTTTGATAGCGAGAACCACACCGCCTCGTGCAGTGCCGTCAAGCTTTGTAAGTGCGATACCCGTAAGCTCAGCCACATTCATAAATTCCTTAGCCTGGCTTACTGCGTTCTGACCTGTGGTAGCATCGAGAACGAGCAGAATTTCACGGTCGGCATAGGGAAGCTCCTTTTCGACCACACGGTAAATCTTCGCAAGCTCATCCATAAGGTTTTTCTTGTTATGAAGTCTGCCTGCTGTGTCACAGATGATAATGTCGCAGTCACGTGAAATACCTGCACTGATGGTGTCGTAAACTACTGCAGCCGGGTCTGCACCCTCCTTATGCTTGACAATGTCTACACCCGCTCTGTCTGCCCACACCTCTAACTGCTCAATAGCGGCAGCACGGAAGGTATCTGCAGCACCGAGGATAACCTTTTTACCCTCTCTTTTATACATTGCGGCAAGCTTGCCTATGGTAGTGGTTTTACCCACACCGTTAACACCGATAACGAGGATAACGGAGGGAATGGTAATAAGTCCCATATCCTCACCGCCGTCGATCATATCTGCTACGATATCGGCGATAATCAGTTTCGCGTGCTTGGGATTACGCACCTCATTTTTATCTACCCTTTTACGAAGCTCCTCTACTATGTCCGTGGCGGTTTTGACGCCAACATCACCCATAATGAGTGCTTCCTCCAGGTCGTCAAACAGGTCATCAGTGATTTCCTCATAAGCGCCGAGAACATCCTCGATCCTGCCTGTCATACCTTCTCTGGTCTTTTTAAGTCCGAAGCCTAACTTTTTAAAAATACCCATATATATACCTCCTTATTCGGTAATTCCAAGTGATTTTGCCAGCTCAGCTGTCTTGAGCTCGAGAAGCTTTGATACACCCTGCTCCTGCATAGTGATGCCGTAGAGCATATCAGCCTCTTCCATAGTGCCGCGACGGTGAGTGATAAGAATGAACTGGGTGTTTTCCGTCATTCTTCTTACATACTGGGCATATCTGGTTACATTTACATCGTCCAGAGCCGCCTCAACCTCGTCAAAGATGCAGAAGGGAGCGGGGTTAACCTTCATAATTGCGAAAAGAAGCGCTATAGCTGAAAGTCCCTTTTCACCGCCCGAGAGGGAATCAAGACGCTTAACATTTTTACCGGGTGGCTGTAATTTAATATCAATGTTACTTTCAAGAACATCGGCAGGATCCTCTAAAATAAGCTCTGCCTTACCGCCACCGAAAAGCTCACAGAAGGTCTCATTGAAGTTATGGTTGATTTTTGTAAACTGCTCTCTGAACTGAGTGGACATTTTATCAGTAAGCTCACCAATGAGGCGGATAAGCTCTTTTTTACTCTTTTCCACATCGCCTACCTGAGCAGACATAAACTCGTAGCGTTCACTGACTTCCTTATATTCCTCGATAGCACCTACATTTACTGAGCCGAGAGCACGGATAGAGCCTTTGATTTCGTGAAGTCGCTTCTGTGCACCCTTCGGGTCCTCAGGTCTCTTCGCTACAGCCTCTGCTTCACGCTTTGTAAGCTGATATTCATCATAAAGCTTGCCGAGAGTATCCTCGTAGTCCTTACTCATCGTATCTTTTCTTTCCTCGAGACGGGCAAGCTCTCCGCTGATTTTTTCTCTTTCGGCGCTCTTTGCTCTTTCGGCTACACGAAGCTTAGAGGAGCGCTCCTCTTCTTCGCTTCTCTTTCTCTGTAAAGCCGTGATTTCCTGTCTTGATCTTTCGGTTTCGAGACGGAAATTTTCAGCAAGGAGAGAAAGTGCTTTGATTTCTTTATCTAATTCAGTGTTGCGAAGCTTAATGGCATCGATTTCCCTGTCAAGCTGTTTGTCTTTGTCCTCATGGTCGATAAGTCGTGCTTTAAGGAAGTTAAGAGCCTGTGTGCGGGCAGTAAGATCCTTATCTGCTCCGTGAATATCCATATTAAGCTTAGAAATAGCGGAAGTGATTTCTTCTCTTTTTTCAGAAAGCTCACTCCTCTTTCTGCCCAGAGATTCTCCCTCTGCCTCTTTGTCCTCGATAGCCTTAGTGAGCTTTTTAACCTTCTCACTCGCCTCATCACAGGACTGCTGAATATGTGCTATTCTTTCGTCGGCACTGTTCTTTTCTCCCATAAGCTCGTCCACACCGCTTTTGGCCGTATAGAACTGCTCACAGATAAGATTAAACTGTCCCTCAAGACGAATTTTTTCCTCCTGTGCGGCTAAAAGGCTTTCCTTTTCAGTTTCAAGCTCACGGCTGATGTGTGCCAGTTCAGTGTCGATTTTATCATACTGACTCTGAAGCTCGGAAACAGCTTCAGTCAGAGTCTTTTCCTTTTCCTTAAGTTTTTCGATTTCGTTACCTCGGGAAAGAATACCGATATTCTGTATGGCTGAGCCGCCTGTCATAGATCCGCCGGGATTTACCACCTGACCGTCCAGAGTGACGATTTTAAAGCGGTGGGAATACTTTTTGCCGATAGCTATGGCGCAGCTTAAATCTTCAGCGATAACGGTTTTACCGAGAAGCGAAGAAATAATCTCTGTGTATTTCTCATCGTATGAGAGAAGAT
>JAFSDF010000037.1 GCA_017436375.1 Clostridia bacterium
ACCTTAACACCTATTATACAGTCAAGGACAGGGATAAACGCTGGACAAACCTTCTCGAGGGCCATGAGCTTTACTGCAGCGGTCATTTCATTGAGGCCGCCTGTGCATACTGCGAAGCCACGGGCAAGGACACTCTTTTAAAGGTAATGATAAAAAATGCTGACCATATCTATGATGTTTTCCTAAAGAATAAGCACGAAGGCTATCCCGGCCATCCCGAAATCGAGCTTGCTCTCCTGCGCCTTTATGAGGTTACCGGAGACGAAAAATATCTGTATCTTGCCAAGCATTTCATAGACATAAGAGGTATAGATCCTCATTACTATGAAAAGGAACGGCAAAACCGTAACTGGACAGTGTGGAACGGTGACGGACGAAATCACGAATATCAGCAAAGTGCTGCTCCCGTCAGAGAGCAGAAGGATGCCGTAGGCCATTCTGTCCGTGCCGTCTATCTCTACACAGCAATGGCCGATCTTGCCGCAAAAACAGAGGATAAGGAGCTTTTCGAAGCCTGTAAAAGACTGTGGCAGAGCATAGTAAGAAAAAGGATGTACATAACGGGCGCCATCGGCTCTACGGTACACGGAGAGGCCTTCACTGTGGATTATGATCTGCCGAACGATACTGTCTACGGTGAAACCTGTGCATCGATAGGTCTGATGTTCTTTGCACGGCAGATGCTTCAGAATGAACTCAAAGGCGAATACGCCGACATAATGGAAAAAGCCTTTTATAATACTGTGCTTGCAGGAATGGAAATAACAGGCGAGAGATTTTTCTATGTCAATCCTCTTGAGGTTATCCCCGGCATATCGCAGAAGGCCTGTACCCATCACCACATTCTCACCCAAAGACCGAAATGGTACACCTGTGCCTGCTGTCCTCCTAATGTGGCAAGGCTTGTCTCGTCGCTCGGCACCTATGCCTACGGAGAAAAAGAAGACACCTGCTACTGTCACCTTTTCTGCGACGGAGAAATAAATTTTGAAAACGGCATTAAGCTCATCTGCGAAACCGACTATCCTTATGCTTTTACCGTTAAGTATTCCGTTGAGGGAAAAGGCACTCTGGCTATAAGAATACCCCATTGGAGCAAAACATACTCCCTAAAAATAAACTCAAAAGAAACTTACGAAGAGGTAAAGGACGGATATATTTACTTCTCTGTAAAAGATAAAGACGAAATCGTTCTTACCCTCGACGGCACGCCTAAATTTATCTATGCCGACAGAAGGATTCCCGCCCTGACCGGTATGACCGCAATTATGCGTGGTCCTCTCGTCTACTGCTTTGAGGGTATCGATAACGAAAAAGATATCCTCTCCCTCACGCTTAAAAGAAACGGTCAGATAAAAGAAAAAGCCATAACCGATGCCACCTTAGGAGAAACGGTTATGCTTGAAATCGAAGGCTATAAGGCCGAATGTGAAGACAGTCTTTACAGCGAAAAAGAGCCCACATACACGCCCTGTAGCCTGAAAGCTGTCCCCTATTATCTGTGGGGCAACAGAGGAGAAAACCAAATGCGCGTATGGTTAAATATGATATAAAAAATCAAGAACTGCATCAGTCGGTGACTTTTGCAGTTCTTTTTTTCATTCAGTTAAAATCTGTTCTGTACAGAAAGAGATTTCCTCTTTACTGTGAGCCTTATATGATGCTGTCATTTTACCGCCGACATACCTTTTGATTATCAGTTTTTTAGAGAAAAAGCCTTTGACCTCAGCAGTAACTTTTACATTTCTTCCGCCGCACACAAGGCTTACCTCATATCCTCCGGCTACCGGAATAAACCGTATGTCGGTTACGGTTTGTTTATCGGCCGCTCTGTCTCTGACCTCTTTCACGAAATCAACAAGCAAAACTGACTTTTCATAATCATTGTTCGTAATCATATTTACCGTTAAAATATACTGTAGAACCACCATTTAACCATAGCCCGGAGTCTGGTGGGAACAGAATACATATCATTGTTTGCGATAACTCTGTTATTAAAAGCCTTATCGTCAGTGGTGTAGTAATCACTGAAGAAAATTACATCTGTTTCATAGTCGGAAAGGTCGTTTTCATTGAGAGTGATCAGTCTCGCTCCGCGGTTTTCATCACCGTAGGAGCCGAAGCCTACTGTCGGTGTCTGGATAATATCCACTCCCTCATAGGGAATTACAAAGCTGTTTTTATGGTCGTGACCGACAGCAATGCCGAGAACATTTCCGTTGTCGATCATCGCCTGCACCTGACCGTTAGAGTACTCGGGAGGACAGGGCGTTTCGCTGAGAAATACATCCTCTCCCCTGTATTCCTCCGGCAGAGTGTAGACGGTATTTTTCTTTACTGCTGAGTATTCCTTTACATAATCATCCGTAGTAGAAACGATATTTCCTTCATCGTCTGCTTCACCTGTTTTAATTAGGACATCCCAGATTTCAGGAATAATGATGTGCTGGAAGGCAAGAGAAGGAACAGGCTCGCCGCCGTTTTTCCCGGTAAGAGCCTTCTCGGTTTTCACATACCACTCTATCTGATCCTTCTGAACACAGCCATAACCCCCAAGGTCATTTTCCTCGTTATATTCCTGTGAGTCGAACATCCACAGATTAAAGGCCGTTTTGCTGTCATCCTTGCCTGACATAATGGGAAGGTTGTATGTACCGCAGCCTGAAAGAGCCTTGGCTTCCTCGGCTTCAGCACCTATAAAGCAGGAATACTGCTGATAAACAGCAAACTGCTCATCCTTATTTAGTTTGTTTTCTGCGTCATGATTGCCGAAAACTGCCGCAACCTTTATTCCTCTTTCCTCGAAGATACTCATAAAAGTTTTGATAAGAAGCTTGTTAGACCATCTGAAATGTGCGTTGTGAGGGCCTATATTGTCGCCCGTAAGCACCACAAGGTCAGGTTGAGTTTTATCTAAAAGATCTTTTATGAATGTTTTCGTAAGAGGGCGAAGATATAAGCTGTCCTGTATATCAGCCAGCTGTAGAATTTTGAATGTTCCGTCTTCTCTGAACTTCAGCATTTTATCTCCTTCAGAAACAGCGTTACTTAAAAAAGTAACGCTGCTAAAAATCATAACCAAAGCCAGAAGAAGAGATGAAAGCCTTTTCATATCTTTACTCCCCTGTCTTTTTATTTTTATTTCTGTTTGGAATACTTAAGCCTGTAGACGATGTTCATAAGAACAGAGTCAACCTTGCCGATAGCTTTAGTACCACCGAAAAGCTCACTTGCGAGATAGGTTTTGCAGTTCTTTTCCATAACCATCTCTGTAGCACCTGCCTCGTCCTTATTGGGACCGCAGCAGACTGCACCGTTATTCTTAAGAAGGACGGCATTTCTGCTCTTACCGCCTAAAGCCTTGACTACCTTTTTGGAGGATTTGAGTGTATCGCCTGCATCAAATTCGGCACACTTGACCGTAATGCCGACGATCTGTGCAAAGTCATCAAGGAAGGGCTTAACCGTGGCACCGATTTTTGATGCGGCTGTGATAGCCTCCTTTTCTGAATGTATGATAGCACCGATGTCCTCACGGCTGTTATAAATAGCCTTATGAAGATCTGCCTCGGAAGGATATTTATCACCCTTGATAAGCTCATCACAGCAGGGGCAGAGACCGACTACAGAAACGGTGTTTCCTTCCTTATCGGAAAGGATAACTGCATCGTCCACTCTGATGCTGTCGTAAGCGGTAAGCTTTGCCTTGGGAAGCTCAGCCTTTGCCTTGGTTTCCACGATGTAATTATAAACATCGCTGAAGCCCTCAGTAACCTTACCGGCAACATCGTTATATTTTTTGGCTACGAAATCTGCGCAGACCTTTTCTACCTCGTTAGCTACCTTGAATGCATCGTCGTAGTCTGTACCGAGACAAACTGCGCCGTGATGCTTCATAATGACTGCCTTTGAGCTGGAACGCTCAAGAGCGGCTACCACACCCTTACGGAGCTTACCCGTACCGGGGAGGCCGTAGGAGGCTACGGGAATGTTATCACCGATAAGCTCCTTGCTGTAGCCTTCGATGTTATTGATGTCACAGCCGAGAGCAGACACTACGGAAGCATTTGCCTGATGGGTGTGAATTACAAAGTTAACGTCCGGACGGTGAAGATAGCACTGAGCGTGGATGCCCTTTTCGCTCGAAGGCTTTATGTCGCCCTCATAGGAAAGATCCTCCATCTGAACGAGAACGATGTCGTCGGGAGTAAGGCTTTCGTAGGCCTTACCGCTGGGAGTGATAACAAACTGCTTATCATCGATACGGCAGCTTACATTACCCCATGTACGGGCGATGAGTCCTGTGGAAACGAGCTGTTTACCTGCTTCGACGACTATTTCTTTTGCTTTTAAGATGTCCATTTTTAGCACCTCTTTTTCATTGAATAAGGGTTAAACAGGGCAGGCAAAGGCCTGCCCCATAAATCAGTCTGAATTATTCGCCCACACAAGCGATGTTTGAGAGAACCTTGTCGAAACGAACAAGAGCATCGTCAATCATTTCTTCTGTGTATGCTGCTGAAGTGTAAAGTCTGGAGCCTGCAAGAGTTACGAGACCTTCAGCCATATAAGCAGCACCCATATGAGTCATTGCAGTCTTACGTGCGCTTGTCTCCTTGAGAACTGTGGGGATACCCCAGGGCTTAGCCCAGTCGATGGAGAAGTGCATGGTACCTACGGTTTCAAGGTGGCATACTGAGCCCTGGTTGAATGCAACGAAGGGAAGATTGTACTTGTCGATAATCTGATTGAGACCTGCGGTGATTCTGTCACCCATAATACCGGCCTTCTGGCAAGCATTCTGCTTGTCGATTTCTTCAAGTGTGTAGTAACCTGCTACGCAGGAGATGGGAGTAGCAGCCATAGTACCGCCGCAGAAAGCCTTCTTAATCTTCATACCGCTGGCATCAAGACCTGCACCCATATACTGCATATACTGCTTCTTACCGCCGATACCGCCTGCACCGGGATAACCGCCGGCGATAACCTTACCGAAGATGGTGAGGTCGGGCTCTACTCCGTAGTAGCCCTGTGCACCTGACATACCGATACGGAAGCCTGTAACAACCTCATCGAAGATAAGGAGTGCGCCATACTTACGGCAAAGTCTTTCAACACCCTTGTTGAAATCCTTGTCGAGAGGACGGGTACCGCTTTCGGGACCGATGGGCTCCATAAATACAGCTGCTGTACCGCCGCAAAGCTGATTTCTGCGAAGCTTCTTTTCGAGGTCATTGAGGTCACCGGGGAAGAATTCCTGTGTGTCTCTCATAAGACGGATGGGAACACCGCTGGCCTGAGTGAACTTAGAGCCGGGAACACGGATACCGTAGCCGAGCTGATCGGACCAGCCGTGGTATGCACCGCCCATTTTAAGGATGTACTTTTTCTTAGTGGCAAGTCTTGCAACACGGCAGGCTACCATACATGCCTCAGTACCTGAACCGAGCATACGGAACATATCTACTGTGGGCATAGAGTCTGCGATTTTCTTGGCAAGCTTGTATTCAAACTCGTGGAAAAGACCTGTAGAGGGACCGCAGGTATTGAGAAGGTCGATAACCTGATCACGGACAACCTTAGGATTGGAGCCTAAAACTGTGGGGCCGCCTGCCTGAAGGAAGTCATAGTATTCGTTGCCGTCGATATCGTAAAGCTTTGCACCGTCAGCCTTTGTGAAAACAAGGGGGAACGGATAGTTGAAAGCAAGGTTATGCTGAACGCCGCCGGGGATGATCTGCTTTGCTTCTGAGATCATTTCCTTTGACTTCTGACATTTTGCTTCGAAGTAGTTCTCTTCATAAGCCTTGAGAACCTCGGGCTTGATAGAGTGGATAGGCTGTGCAATAAGCTTATCGAGCTTGTCGCAAACAGCTTTTGCATCAGGGTAGTTTGAAATTGCAAATCTTGTGTCCATCTTAACATCTCCTATGTATAAATTGTTTCAGGTGAGCCGTCGCTCACTTTGTTTCCCTAATATTATACTATATTTCGCGCAAACTGTCAACTGTACTATCTGCCTAAATAAGCTTTCGTTTTTTGTATATTTTGAAAAGTAAACATTAAAAAAACTATAATGTTTTAATATTATTTAATCTATTTGTACAAAATTGTTTTTATTTATTAATATTTTTTAACTTTACTTTTTATTGATTGACAAAGGATATTAAGTTTGTTATCATAATTATACACAGAAATGATAAGGAGGTGTAACGATGGACGCATTCAACAATGTACTTGACACAATCTTAAAGATCTTCGAATCACTCAAGGCTTTCTTCGCAGAGCTTATGGATATGTTCAAAAAGGACGACGCAGAAGGCGAAGGCGAACCCGCATAATTTGATTTCAGCTTAAATGACAGAACTGCCCTCAGCGGCGGTTCTGTTTTTTTATATAAAAAAGAACTGCACCCGTAACGGATGCAGTTACTTGAAATTTTAAAGCTTATGCCTTTTGGGATGTTACCTTTTTAATAACAAAGAGAGTAGCAACCATTAAAACAGCACCTACGGGAAGTGCCACATACCAGTGAGGAACAAAGCCTGCGATAACATAGGTTACGAAGGACACACCTGCCACTGTGAGAGCATAGGGAAGCTGTGTGGAAACATGGTTGAGATGATCACTCTGAGCACCTGCAGATGCCATAATGGTGGTGTCGGAGATGGGTGAGCAGTGGTCACCGCATACAGCACCTGCCATACAGGCAGAGATGGAAACAATCATAAGAGGATTGCCTGCCTCGAACACGCTGAGCACGATGGGGATAAGAATACCGAAGGTACCCCAGGATGTACCTGTAGCGAAGGAAAGGCCTACAGCGATGAGGAAGATAATAGCGGGAAGAAGTGCCTGAAGTGCACCTGCACTGCCTTCTACGAGCTGAGAAATGTAAATCTTGGCACCGAGAGAGTCAGTCATAGCCTTAAGAGTCCATGCACAGGTAAGGATAAGAATAGCAGGAACCATAGCCTTGAAGCCCTCAGGCAGAGATGCCATAGCATCCTTGAAGGAGATAACTCTTCTGATAAGAAGGTATGCGACGGCGAAAACGATAGCTACTGCTGAGCCGAGAACGAGACCGACAGAAGCGTCTGAATTAGAGAAGGCCTCAATAAAGCCTGTGCCCTCAAAGAAGCCGCCGGAATAAATCATACCGATAACACAGCAGATGATGAGTACAACAACGGGAAGAATAAGATCGATAACCTTACCCTTGGGGTTAGATACTTCGTCGCTTGCTTCAACCTTTGTGCCGCCGGTGAAAAGGTCACCCTTTTCCATAGCGTTTCTTTCGTGGAGCTTCATAGGACCGAAATCAAACTTTGCTACAGCGATAACCACCATCATAATAATGGTAAAGATAGCGTAGAAGTTGTAAGGAATAGCCTGAATGAAAAGGCTCATACCACTGTCTGCACCTGCACCTCTGGCAAAGCCTGCTACTGCGGCTGCCCAGGAAGAAATGGGAGCAATAATGCAGATAGGTGCTGCTGTAGCGTCAATAACATAGGCGAGCTTTGCACGGGAAATTTTCTGCTCATCAGCTACAGGTCTCATAACTGAACCGACGGTAAGACAGTTGAAATAGTCATCGATGAAAATAAGACAGCCTAAAAGGATAGTAGCCAGCTGTGCGCCCACTCTTGATTTGATGTGCTTTGATGCCCAGCGTCCGAAGGCTGCCGAGCCGCCCGCCTTGTTCATCATAGAAACGAGAGCGCCGAGAAGCACAAGGAAAATGATAATACCCATATTGTAGCTGTCGGAAAGAGATGCTACGAAGCCGTCAAAAAGAACATGGTTGATAGCTGTCTCGAAATTGCCGCCGGCATAAATGAAGCCGCCAACTACGATACCGATGATAAGTGAGGAGTAAACCTCCTTGGTGATGAGTGCAAGCACAATAGCGATAATAGGTGCTGCGAGAGCGGCGATGGTGGCATAAGAGCCGATGCTCTCTCTTACCTTGCTGAGGGCAGTCTCAATGTGCGACTTAAAGCCGGGGTCGTTTGTGAGGTTGTCGGCATAAGAATCCACATAAGCCGCAGCAGACTCACCGTCTGTAAGGTCGTAATCGGTCACCTCTCCGTCTATATCAACGGAAAAGGCTGTCTCTGCATCTGCACCGACAGTGAGAACAACTGCTTCATCAGCAGCATCCGGAGCAGCTTCTGTGGCAAAAACAGTGCCTGTCATGGGAAGGGCAAGAGCAAAAACAATCATAATTGCCAGAATAACTCTTGCGATGCTTTTCTTTGATTTTTGCATTTTTTTGTCTCCTTTGTTTTAAAATTAAAAAAGAGGTCTCAGCAACGCGGAGACCTCACAAAAAAACAAAAGCAGTTTTATCCGATAGCTCTCCGCAAAGCGACAGTTGACGGGATATTATCACGCCACCCGGCAAAAGCTCTCTCAAAAAAGCCCCCGCCTCGGCACAAAGCCCTTTCTTTTTTCGTCGCAGGTCTTTGAGAACCTCTGAAAAAATACTGATGCTTTATGCACCTCTATCTTATTGTATACCATTATACTTATCTTTTCGGAAAAATCAATAGGTTATACGGAAAAAAGCAACAAGGGTGCCCCGTCGGACACCCTTATTTCTTCACATTATATATTTTCTCTTTTTAAAAGCATCAAAGTGCTGTAAGCTCTCTTAGTCAACGAGTTATATTCTACCATCCGCAGACCGACTTTTCAATATCCAAACTAAACAAAGAAATTTTAATTTTTTTGTACCTTTTAACTCTGCTATAGTACACCTTGTCTATATTAACAAATAGGTTTTATACAAAACATACAATATTTCTTTTTTGCCAACTTACCAAGGACAGATTTTTTCTTTAAATAATAATAAATAAAACCTCTTAAACAGTGGAAAAATAAAAAACAATGTGTTATAATACAATAGTTATGGCATTATCTGCCAAAAATTAAAGTATATTATTTTTTAAGAGGTGCAAAAAATGAGTTTCAAAGAATTAATCATCAATGCAGGTTCTTCTTCATTAAAGTATCAGGTTTTTGAAATGCCTGAGGCAAAGGTTCTCGCAAAGGGTATCTTTGAACAGATCGGCACAGCCTGTACTTTCACACACAAAATCGACAAGAACGGCGAAGAAGTCAAGGTTCTCGACAAAAAGCCCGTCGAGGCTAAAGACCACCACGATGCTATCACCATTCTTCTCGAAACACTTACCAATAAAGAAAACGGTGTTCTCGATTCAATGAACGACATTTCCGCTGTCGGCCACCGTGTTCTTCACGGCGGTGAAGAATTCAGCGGCAGTGTGGTAGTCACAGAGGATGTTAAGGCCGCTATCAGAAAGTGTATCCCCCTCGGTCCTCTCCACAACCCTGCTAACCTTATGGGTATCGAGGTTTGCGAGGAGATTATGAAGGGTATTCCTCAGGTAGCAGTTTTTGACACCGCTTTCCACCAGACTATCCCCGACTATGCTTATATGTATGCACTCCCCTATAAATACTATCTTCAGCACGGTATCAGACGCTACGGCTTCCACGGCACCAGCCACAGATATGTTTCCTCCCGTACCACTGATTTCCTTATGAAAAAGTACCCCGGCAAATATAACGCCGATGAGCTCAAGGTAGTAACCTGCCATCTCGGCAACGGCTCCTCCATCTCTGCTATCAAGGGTGGCAAATGCTTCGACACCACTATGGGACTTACTCCTCTCGAGGGCATTATGATGGGTACCCGTTCCGGCTCCATCGATCCCGCCATCATCGCTGTTCTCTGCGAAAGAGAAAACCTCACCGCTAAGGAAGTAGACAACATCCTTAACAAAAAGTCAGGTATGCTCGGTCTCACAGCAGAATACGACGAAAACTGGAACGAAATCGAAGGCACTGCTACCAGCGACAACAGAACTATCGAAGGCCGCTCAAAGGCAGGCGACAAGAGAGCTCAGCTCGTAGAGTCAATGCTCTGCCATCAGCTCGTTAAATATATCGGCGGCTTCGCAGCTGCTATGGGCGGTGTGGATGCAGTAGTATTCACAGGCGGTATCGGTGAAAACAATCCTCACTACCGTACAAGAGTAGCAGAAAAGCTCGGCTTTATGGGTACAGCCATCTGTGAGGAGGCAAACAGCGTAAGAGGCAAGGAAATCGAAATTTCCACCGAGGACTCTGCACTTAAGCTTCTCGTTATCCCCACCGACGAAGAGCTTCTCATCGCACAGGACACCTACGAATTAACCAAATAAATAAATCAGAAAAAAATGGGACTGTTGCATTAAAATGCAACAGCCCCATTTTTTATATCACCTTTGTTTTTGCCTTTGAGCAGCTTTTAAAGGTGTTCTTTGAGAGCTTTGCTTTGGCTTTTTTGTATCTGATACCGTAGGCGGCTTTTTTGACCGTATTTTTCGTTACTGTTGCTTTAGTCTTTGCCTGCGCGATATAAATACCTGTTTCCGAACACTGATTCACAGCATTACCTGTTATCTTTTTGATTTTACAGGAGGGGCTGTTTATACGGATACCGTTTTTACATTTAACCTTCAGCTTTTTACTTTCCTTCTTTGATTTTGCATTGATTTTATTTCCTGTAATGTCTGTAACTGTAGCCTTATTATTGACGCAGATGCCCTCAGCACTCTTTGAAACCACATCGATAATATTTTTACTGACTGTGGTGGCAGAGGCTGTCTTGTTCAGATATATTCCCGTCTTTTTTCCTGCGCAGATATAGTTTGAGGAAACAGAGCTCACCTTTCCCTTGCCGGTGATATAAATGCTGTATTTAGGGCAGGCATAGATGCTGTTGGAGGAAATACTCTTTACCTGACCGTCGCTTACTGCTATACCGTAGCCTGAGCATTTTTTGATTTTATTGGAGGAAACGGTAATTTCCTTGCTGCCCTTGTAAACATAAATACCGTTGCTCTTTGTATTCGTAACAGTGTTGGAGCCAACCTTTGCCTTGTTTACCTTCGTAAGCTTCACACCGAAGGATTTTGCACCGCTGAGACTGTTCTTTTCCAGACAAATGCCGCTGCACTCATCAGCCACTATCGAGGAATGAATGTTTGTCTTTTTATCGGTTATGCTGTTTCCGTAGCAGTAAACATTAGTACTGTCCTCTATTTTGATGCCGTAAACAGTGTTATCGGTTTTCTTTTTGTAGCTGAATACTATTTTGTTGTTTTTTATACTGATGTTGCTTTTCTTTCCGTAGGCTGAGCCGACCGCACCGTCAATGTGAATAGCGTTAAAGCTCTTTTTATTTACCGAGGAGGTAACAGTGTTGTTTTCCACTCTCACGCCCGCTATACGGCAGTCAGCGCTGAAGGTCTTACCGTCCTTATCCTTAAACTTGCTTACCTTGGCTCCCAGAAGTCTTATGCCAAAAGCAGATGTGTCTGCACCGTTGCTTTTAAGAGAAATATTATTATTCTTTATAGAAACATTCACATTCTGTCTTACCTGTGCGCCCTTCATCGGTGCATAGAAATTACCCAAAGCACTGTTTGTTACCGTGCCGCAGCTTATTCCGCTTCCGCAGTCAGTGATCCTGTTATCGGAAATGTCACTGTTAATATAGTTCAGTGCTCTTACAGCATAGCTCTGTATATTTTTAAAGGTATTTCCCTTTATTACCATCCCGTCAAAATAATGGCCTGCAATAGCTGTATGAGTACCGATGCCTCGCGGAACATTCACGAAGGTACAGCCTGTAACAGTTACATTGCGTGTGGGGGTGCCGTCCTGGGCCGGATAAGAGAAATATCCCTCCTTAAGCACATCTATCTGCACCGCCTCGCAGTTATAGCTGCCGAGCTTTCCCGTAATGGTCATATCACTGAAGGTGCAGTTTTTTATCCTTACATTTTCACTGGCGGCGAAGGTGAGCAGATGCATAACATCGGTGGTATTTCTGAAGGTCACTCCGTTTATCTCCACATTTGAAGCGTGGGCAAAGCGGAAAAGTGAGCTCGTCCCCTTATCATCCGAATCAAAAACGCCGTTTTTTACCGTTATATTTTTATAGCCGTCATAGCCGTAGACCACAGCATCGCCTCCGCCAAAACGCACCATAGATGCACAGCCCGCGCCTCTTTTAATCACAGAGCCTGAAAGATCAAAAACCGTATTGCTGTAAAGATTCAGATTCTGAAAAAGGGTATATTCGCCCTTAGGGAGCTTTACGGTATGAATATCCGAGGGCGTGGCATTATCTCTGGCGTAGCGCAGAGCCTTTTCGATGATGTCTCTCGCCTCAAGAGAGGGATTATTCGTGACTATTTCATAGGTTGCCACTGTTTCACCGGCAGAGTTTTTTACCTCGATATTTCCCACAGCATCCTCTGCCGAAACAAAGACCGCAAAAGTCATCAGAATAACAGCCGTGAGGACAAGGGATAAAATTGTTTTCTTCATTTCCTTCGCCCCTTTCATTTTGTTTAAATTCTATCATACCCCTTTGTTCTTTGTCAACGGAGAGAAAAACAAGATTTTTTAAATTTTTTCCGGTGACACTTGGAGTACATACGGTATATGTATTATAATAGCGAAAGGAGATGATAAAGATGCTTAAAATCCTCGTTTGCGACGACGAAGTAAAAATCAGAACTACCCTTTATGACTATTTCACTGCCAAGGGCTTTTCCGTTGATATGGCTTCAAACGGAAAGGAGGCAATAGAAAAAGCCGAAGAAAATGACTTTGACTTAATTATTCTCGATGTGCTTATGCCCACAGTGGACGGTCTTACTGCCTGCAGAGAAATACGGAAATTTTCCGACACTCCGGTAATCTTTCTTTCCGCTTTAGGAGAGGAGGAGGATTTGCTCAGAGGCTATAAACTGGGCGGTGACGACTACATTATAAAGCCCTTTCCCCTGTCGGTGCTGACGGAAAAGATAATCACCACCGTAAACAGACACAAGGGCATAAATCCGCAGAAGCGTCTCACCCTCAGAGGTATCACCCTCGATTACGGCACACGGAAGGTTTTCTGCGGTGAAAGGGAAATTATTTTCGCTGCCAAGGATTTCGATCTGCTGGCTCTTTTAATGGAAAACAAGGGTAATGTTCTTTCCCGTGAGGTAATTCTCAGAAAAATATGGGGTTATGACTACGACGGCGACGAAAGAGTGGTTGATACCCACATAAAGAGAATCAGAAAGGCTTTAAGAGAGTATGCTGACTCGGTGAAAACTGTCATCGGTGCGGGGTATGCATTTAAGAAGGAGGAGGAAAAATGAACAGAAAAAAACTGCGTTTTATAATAATTGCATTGTCGATTTTCTTTTTCGTAGTTTCAAGCTTTGCCAATTACACTGCCGCATACAAAAATATCCGCTCAAATCTTTCCCGCAAACCTGCCGAAATTATTTCTCTGGTAGAGAATTATCTGAATTTAGACGAGGATTTAGAGGAACGGCTGGAGTACTCGGGTATTCCTATGACCGATTATGTCACTTTTCTCGCTGACGGATGCATCAGCGCAATTCCTCATCAGACGGCTGTTCTCGACGAAGACAAAAGCATAGTTTCCGTAGGTGAGACTGCCGTCTTTATAAGCTCGGTAAATGCAGATATCAGGAAATGTTACCTTTTTAAGCTAGAAGATTATATGACTCCCTCTCTGCGTAAAGAAATGATACGCTTCAGATATTTCAACTCCATTACAAATATAAAATATATCTCCTTTCATCAGGAAGGAGAAAAATATATTCCTGTCGAAATCCGTATGATAAGCTCAGATGAAAAAAGAGAAAAATCATTTTATTTCACAGATAAGGAGCCTACTAAAATCTTTAAGGATAACCTTTATAACATAGATTTCAACCTTTTGGGAGAAGGCGAAAGGCTATTCGAAAAGAACTACAGTAAAATGCTCCGTACAAATCTTGACGATGAAAGATACCGACATCCCCACCACACCACTACCAGCGATGTACAGGCTTATCCTATAAAAATCGACGGTGAATTCAATTATCAGCTTTATGTAGCTGTAAAGGAAAACCCTTATGTGAGAGCTCTTACCTCAGCATATTTCCTGCGCACTGAAATATTTCTGATCCTCGCTTTCGCTTTGCCTACGGCGTTTATACTCTTAGTCTCTATGAAATACTTAAAGAAAAAGGAAGAGCTTGAAATGTCCAAGCGCACCTTTATTTCTGCCGCCGCCCATGAGCTGAAAACCCCTTTAGCCGTTATACAGAATCAGTGTGAGTGCATTTTAGAAGGTGCCGTGGACGATAAAAAGGATGAGTACATAAAATCCGTCTACGAGGAAGCACTGAGAATGAATGATATAGTCACCTCTCTGCTGACCTTCAACCGACTTTCCTCTGCGGATAAAATCGAAAAGGAAAACTGTAATTTCACGGCATTAGTCAAAGAAGAGGTGAAAAAATATCTTCCCTTCGTCCGTTCGGCAGGTGCGGAAATAACTCTCCGGGCTAAAGAAGATGTTACTGTAAGCTGTAATCCTAAGCTGATGGCTTTAGCTGTAGACAATTATCTTTCAAACGCTGTCAAATACACTACAGGTGAAAAGAAAATCACCGTTACTCTCTCAGAAGAAAAGGACAGCTTCACCCTCGAGGTTTTCAATACCTGTGAGCCTTTGAGCAAGGAAACCGCAGAAAATATCTGGAACCTTTTCGAACGGCAGGATGCTTCACGCACAAGAGACGGCTCCTCTACAGGCATGGGACTTCCCATCTGTAAGAGAATTTTCGAATGCCACGGCTACAGTTATGACTGCCGAAGCACGGACACGGGTGTGGTTTTCTCGATCAAGGGAAAGCTGTAAGCTGAATAAAAAATGCACCTCTATGTTCGCCGACATCCCATAAGGCAGTATTTGTTTCTCGAAAAAAATTCCCTGTATTATTGTCAAAAGCCTCGCAAGGCGACAGCCTTGCTGCGTTTTGTGGCTTCAATACAAGAAATTTTCATTTCTTACGAAACTGCGAAGCAC
>JAFSDF010000038.1 GCA_017436375.1 Clostridia bacterium
AACTGATCGGTATATGTGCTGACAGAGTCCTGACCCATACAGTTACCGAACACACCCGAAACATAGCCGACCTGCTCTTTAAAGGCTACATCGGGATTTTCCATAAATTTCTGAAGTTTTTCTTTAAGTTTTCCCATTTGATTTTCTCCTTTATATTTCTATTGTTTTCTCTATATATTCAGACTGTAAACCATAAACGTTTTCAGCCGTAATTTTAACTGTATATTTTCCCTTCGGAAGTCTTCCGAGATGTGTGTACAGCTTTTCAGCGACATTATAAAGGTAATAGGTCGGGATTGTTTTTCTTTCCTTGACAGCTTTTCCGTTTTCATCTTCAACATAAACTCTGTAAATGAAGACGGGCATTTTGTCGGTGCTTTCAGCCTTAGGGTATTCTGCCTTATAAAATCCGTCTTTCTCTGTAATTGAAATTTCAGCATCAGAGGAAAACACAGGAGGTTTACTGCGTGAGCGTTGCTTTTCGGGTGTATGCTCACGGTTGTTTTTATCGGCGGGATTTTTAAGATAATATTCACAGAGGATTTCTTCTGCAAGGATATCAATACCGACTATGCGGATATTGTCATCCTTATCAGCTTCCACTATAAGGAAGTTGGCACAGTCTTCAAATAAATCGGGATGAATTTTCTGTTCGCCGTCAACTGTAAGCTCCGTATATTTAAGTGAGCCTGTGCCCATTGCCGTATATTCCTTCTGCCACAGCGAGCGGGGGTCGTTTACGGGATAATGGGAATGACCCGAGAAATCCACCACATTGGGATAATTTTTCAGCAGGTCTGCGAACAAAATCTTCCCCCAGCCGTCTTCATCGAAGCTACCGTAAACCGTGTATTTGATATGCTCGTGATGCATTAAGAAAACAGGCTTATCAGGTGTATCTGCAACGGCTTTGTCGAGCTGCTTTTTCAGCCACATTTTCTGGAACTGCGAATTGAAATGCTTTTTCATTTTACTGGTAGAAATTCCGATAAAATGATAGCCTCCGATTACTCTGTGAAAGTCCGTTTCCTGATTTGTAAGAGACTTGAAATATTCAAGGGATTTCTTTCCCATAGTTATGGAATCGTGACCCTTTGCAACGGTGCAAAGGAATTCTGCGCCCTTTTCTATTCCGTAGTCATAGATTTCCTTGAAGGCATCGAATTCTTCTTTGCTTCCTTTATTTGTAATGTCACCCGCAATAAAGAACTTATCAATCTTATTATAATTTTCATCCTTCAAAGCGAAATCAAGAGAATAGTCAATCACCTTTTTTAATCTGTTATAACCCGGTGTACCAATTCCCTCAATGTGTGCATCACTGCAGATTACGAAACGGAACACGGGTATAAATTCATTTTTCATATTTAAATACCTCCGTTACTGAAAATATATGCTCAGGGCAAAGAGTGTCTGTGCCGCAAAATAGGTGTAGGAAACTGCATTGTGCAGAAGCTTTGGCCGTTTAATGCCGCCTTTGCCTACGCCTATCATAATGTCTGATGCAAAGAAAAGAACACCGCCGAAAATAAGGCACATACCGAAGGAAAGATTGCCCTCATTCATTGCAAGCCCTCCGCTGACAAGAGCTGAAGCAAATGCAAAAATCAGAACAGGGGCATAAGCTAAAATCAGTTTCTTTTTACCCTTCAGCCTGAGCTTCACTTTTGCAAAAAGCAGAGTAACCGCTGAAAGCACAAGAGTAATTCCGGCTACTATTTCAATGTGAGATAAAGCCTTGTAGGTACCGACAAAAAGAAAGGTGCAACTGTAAACGATGTGTCCGATTCCAAAAAATGCGGCACCCAAGGGAAAAAACTTTTTCGATTTATATTCGAGAAAGAAGTCGCCAAGCATACCTAAAACGAGTGCTGTGAGTATCATAACCGAATAAGCCGTTATTCTGTAAACGGCAACTGCCGAAACCACACCCGTGATAAGATACATAAATGCACAAAGCATTTTCATTTTAAAACCGTACTTTTCCGAAAGTCCCGTTTTCTGTGTTATAACAGGTAGCAATACAGTAACAACCGCAAAAATAAAAGGTAATGTTTTCATATTTTCTCCACTCTTATCAGCCGATATTATAATCGGTAAGATAAGCCTTTGTATTGTTTACCATTTTATTAAACAGTTTCCTCGCATCGTGAAGGGAGCAGGTTACAAGAGGATCGTTGGCGAAAACCTCAAAAATCTTATCGATATTTCTTTCTGCAATAGCATCGGAGAGTACCTCCTGCTGAGTGCAGATGCGTGAAATAAGAGGATAAATTTCTTTTGGGATTTCGCCTGCCACTACTGGAGTTACCGTACCCGATGTAAAAGAAGCATTGGTTTCAACTACTGCACCTAAGGGGAGATTGGTAATCTGTCCGCGGTTAGGAAGGTTGACATTTGTAACAAAATCTCCGAGACCTAAAATGGCTCGCATCTGCTTTACGCCTTCTTCGCCTGTTTTCTTGATTTTAAGCTCTTCTTCACCGCTTAAAAGTCGCTTGCTTTTCTGGAGACGCTCTTTAAGCTCGTCCTTTCTTGACCACACGGGAGTAAGGTGAAAGAGCATACTTTCAACTCTTTCGGGAGATTCAAGGTACCACTTACCCTCACAGAACTCTGCAAGATGTCTGTCGCCTGCGGCGGCTATGTAACCGAAGCGTCTGAAAAGGTCAATTTTAACCTTGTGTGCATTACCGTGAAAGCCTTTGAGCCAGTCGGGGTCAACATACTCGGTGCAGCCGCCCTTATATTTTTCGCAGAACTGTCTGTAATAAGGGAAAAGGTCAATATTTCTGTAGGTTGCTTTTGTCAGCCATGTGAAGTGATTGACACCGATTGGGTTAACCTTAATATCTTTTCTCTTTATCTCTTCACCGAAAAGTACACTCGCCATTTTAGCAAGAATATCCTGAGTACCGAACACCTCATGACAGCAACCGAAAGCCTTAATTTCGGGGAAAACTCTGTAAAGAGTCTTGACGCAAAGTGTCATAGGATTGGTGTAGTTGATAACCCACGCATCGGGTGAATACTTCTTTATGTTTTCGGCAATCTCCTCAAACATCGGAAGTGTTCTCATAGCACGGACAATACCACCGGGACCTGTTGTGTCGCCCACAGACTGATAAATACCGTACTCCTCGGGAGCGTGAACATCGCTTTCCATTTCATCAAAGGTGCC
>JAFSDF010000039.1 GCA_017436375.1 Clostridia bacterium
ATGCTCGACAACAAAAAGCCTGACGAGGAGTATCTTAACAAGGTTATTGATATGCTCGGCATCCGTGACCGATTAGAGCATCTTCCCTCTGCACTTTCAGGCGGTCAGCAGCAGAGAATAGCTATCGCAAGAGCTCTCGCCAACAGACCTGCCATACTTTTTGCCGATGAGCCCACAGGTAATCTTGACGGCAAAAGTGGCCGTGAGGTACTGTCACTTCTCAAATATGTCAGTAAACAGCTGGGCGTTACTCTTATTCTTGTAACTCACGACCTGCACGTTGCAGAGCAGGCGGAGAGAATTCTCACCATTGAGGACGGCAAGATAGTCAAAGATACCAAGCCCGCACCCTCTGTATAACTCAGAGAGGTGAACAGCAATGAACAAGAAACTCACAATCAACCGTCTCGCTATGGGCAACCTTAAAACGAGACGTAAGCAATACACAATTCTTATTATCGGTATTATTCTTGCCATGATTTTTACAAGCGGTGTACCCTTTTTCGTTTCCTGTATGAACTCCTCACAAAAGGAGCTCCGGTATAAAAGACAGGGTAAGCAGGAATATATCGTCCTGAATGCGCAAGATGTGGACTTCGGTTATCTTAAGAGTGTAAACGCTTTTACGGACGAGCCGGGCTTTGCCCATGTGCTGTCCTACGCCTATGCTCCGAAGGGAGATTTTTCCGACGGTACTATGGTAGGCTACCTTGACCAGAGAGGAAGAGAGCTTTATTATCCCACTCTCCTTGAAGGTGCCTTTCCCGAAAACGAGGGCGAAATTGCAATAGAAAAAACTGCTCTTTCCCGAATGGAGATAACTGCCTCGGTGGGAGATAAAATCACCCTTTCTTATCTAACCTGTGACGGTGCAAGCTTTATCCCCGAGGAAAAGGAAAAGACCTATACTCTCACAGGTATACTCCACGATAAAAAGCTGTATCTTGAAACCATGTATCACGAGTCCCTTGACAGAGCTGCCCTTGTGCCTGCTGCCCTTGTGAGCGAAAAGGAGAGAATTGACCTCGGCGGCAAAGAGGCATTGGTAGGCTTCGTTAACGTGAACTATGATGCAGGAGCGCATACATTTCACAATGCAGTAACCTCCGACAACAAACTCAGCACAAGTGATGTCAGCAGCCGCAGTATAGGTGACGGCTATTCGGTAATATCAAACAACACTATGACACTTGCATTTTTGTCGGTGCTTTTAGGCTTTATGTCCTGCTTCGGTATCGTCAACGCCTTTTCCTCAAATTTGAAGGAAAGAAAAACACAGATAGGTATGCTTCGTGCCGTAGGCGCTACCAAAAGGCAGATTATAGAGGTCTTCGGCAGAGAGACACTTCTCATTGCTCTTGTTTCTGCCCCTGTAAGTGTCGGAATATCATATTTTTCCGTATGGCTTTTTGCAAAAATAATGGGTGACAGTTTTATCTTTGTGCCGAACCCTATGCTTCTTTTGGGCGGTGCGGCATTCGGTATTACTTGTGTTATGCTTGCTTCTTTAATACCTCTTGTTTCTGTTTCGAGGCTCTCTCCCTTACAGGCAATAAGAGATATTGAGCTTATGAGAAAAATGAAAACAAAGAAAATTAAAAGCCGTAAAGTCTTCAACATGGCAAAGCTTCTCGCAAAAAGAAGGCTCACCTTTTCAAGAGGTAAGCAAGTGAGCGTTTGTCTGATTTTAGCCTTGACGATTATCATAAGCTGTCTCGGTATGTCTTTTTTGAAGAACTATATCAGTGCAGCGAGTGAGGACATTGACCATGACTACAGAATAAGCTATTACGGGATGGGCTTCGGCAGGAATAAGTTTATCAACTATAAAAACACCGATTCTCCCTTGGGGGAAAATGACAGACAGGAATTTTTATCCCTTTCACCCATAAAGGATGTTTACGGTGTTAAGGAATGTAATGTCAACATTATCGTAGAGGGTAAATACTCCGATTATTTAAAGCTCAATGAGCTTTGCGGTCATCATTTTACCAGCTCAAGATTTCAGGATGTAAACGACCTTGTATATTCCGATGAGCCTTACAGTATGCCCGAAAACGGTTCCTATTCAGTACCCTTGAAAAAGGATGCGATAGAGGAAATTTCAAAGTATATGAAGGGAGAAATTCCGCTTACGGAAAACCCCGACTTTACCTATACCAAAGCGGCTGTAGGTTATGGGGATAATATTTTCAATTCCTCTCTTATGGCATACAGCGAAGCCTTCTTTGAGCTTAAAGAGGACGATGTAATTGAGGGCAAAATAAACCTTGAAAAGCTTAATTCCGGTGAGGAGATAGTAATTAATGCGCCGAGAAAAATCGGCTACAGCTATTATGAAGCCGTAGGCGGTGGATATGTTTCGTCTCTAAACAACCTTGATGTTGAGCCTCCAAAGGATATGGGCATAGCCGACAGAGAAGCTATGAAACATATTGTTGTCACGGCTGAAAGCCACTTTAAGGTCGGTGACGAAATAACTCTGAGTATGCTCTCCGATGACGGAAGCGGAAATGTTAAACGCACAGACCGTGTCGTTAAAATCGGTGCCATTCTCGGAAACGATTACTATGCCGGCTCCTTCGGTATATATACAACCCTTGCGGGACTCGGTCTTTTCGGCCACGACATTTCCTACAGAGAGCTTTACGGAAAGCTTAAGGAGGAATGTACTGCCGAAATTGACGAAAGAATGACCTCGGAGTTGACTTCACGCTTTCCCGGAAAGCAGATAGCTTCTGTCTTCATCCTTGAAAATGCCGAAAAGCAGGAAACTAGAGCAATGATTTTAGCCGTTGCGTCTCTTCTTTTGGTATTTATCATCGTCAGCATAACTCTTATCAACAACTCCGTAACAGCCCAGATAAGAGAGGGCAAGCGCACCATAGGTACTCTGCGTGCTGTCGGTGCCTCTCAAAAGGAACTCATAAATTCATACATTGTGCAGATTATGTCAATGCTTTTGTGGGGACTCGGTACAGGCACCGTAGGATATATCATCAGCTATAATGTTATGAAGCTGTTTATATATGACTATTTCCCCATAGTGCTGTGGCCTATCGGGGTAGTTGCCTTAATTCTGTTTCTTGCCTGCTACATCAACCTTAAAGCAAAAATCAAAACGGTTATAAAACACAGCATAGTTGAAAACATCAGAGAACTGTGAGGTGGTTAAGATGAAAAAATTTACAGCCTTTATCCTTTGCTTTCTCTTTCTGTTCACCTTTGCACTCACCGCTTCGGCAGAGTACGAACAAGAAACTGTCTATGCCACAGAAAATGTTAACATCAGAACTGAACCCAACACCTACTGCGATATTATCACCGTTCTGCAAAAAGGCAGCAGTATCACCCGTATTGACGAAGCTGACGGTTGGAGCAAAGTAATCTATGAGGGCGAGGAAAGGTACATCACAAGTGAATATCTTGCCCTGACACCTCCTGAAGAAAAGCCTGTGGAAGAAAACACAGAAGAACCCACAACCGAGGATAACTCAACACCGCGGTTTATGGTGACCTCTTATGAGCTCAGCGAAAAGAGTCTTTCTCCCGAAAAGTCTGCGGTGCTGAAGGTTACCTTTAAAAACTACAGCACCACCAAGGCTCTCTATAATATTAAATTTTCTCTTACAGACCCCAGTGGCGATATTCTGACGGTAGGTATGCCCACCAAGTATGTGAAGAGTGTTTATGCCGGAGGCAGCTACACTTGGGAAATTGAGCTTAAAGCCATCAACACGGCTTCCATCGGTCAGCATGATTTACAAGTTTCGGCAGAGTACGAGGATAAAAACTTCGGCTCTTACTCGTCAAGCGACACGGTGAGAATTGATGTAAAGCAGAGCGTGAAGCTCTCTTACAGCGGTGCAATCCTCCCGAAAAAAGTCATTCAGGGTGACACACAGACCGTCACCGTTGACCTGATGAACACGGGAAAAAGTACAATTTACAACTGCACGCTTGATTTTGACATTGAGGGTATGCAGTCAGGCGGCAGCGTTTTTGTGGGTAACATTGAGCCTGCACAGAGTGTCCAAGGCTCGGCTAATCTGCGAGTTGACAGCGACTCTCTCGGTGAGGTTACGGGTAAAATTACCATCACCTACGAGGACGATTACGGTAAGGAATACAAGAAAATCGCCGATGTCAGCACGGTCATCGAAGAGAAGGTGGAGCAGATCACAACCACAGACGAAGACGAAAAAGAGAAGAAAAATCCGCTTTGGTGGCTATTCATTCTTATCGGCCTTGCAGTAGGTGGTGGCATAGGCTTTGGCGTGCCATGGATTATCAATGATAAGAAGCAGAGGAAAGAGGACGACCTGAGGTTGTAACTGAATAAAAATAGTAACCCCCCGGCTAAGCCGGGGGTTCTTCATATGCGGGCTAAGCCCTATGTTACCAGCAACTCCTTAAGGAGTATCCTTTTTCTTCTTTTGCATAGTTTAATTATTAGCTACTACTAAAATTGTTTCAATTAATTATTCAACTATTTGAATTTTGGAACATTATATGTTATATTCTTTTAGTTATCACTTTTGATAATCTCCTTTTGTTATTATTGCTGTTGGTAGCCGCTTTACTTTCAAAAGGAGCTTTTCTTTATTCTACTGAACGCTAAAGCTTTTTTTGAACTCCCCGGCACAGCCGGGGGTTTTCGTTAACAAGAAGGTGCAGTAGTCGTGGGGACTACTGCACTTTTGTCTTTCACAATAAAATAAGACATCCAACTCTCCACCGTTGGATGTTCTTAATATCCATATCATTTTAGTAAAAATATGGAGTTAGAATAAACATTGCTTTTACCATATATTCTGCATAGCATAAACAATATATAGTTATGTTATGGGAAGTTGATAACAATCAACTTAGTGTGGAGAAAAAGTGACATCTCTTAACAATGCTTATGATTAGATTGCCCCATAGCAGATGTCGATCATTAGGTAACACCGTAATGAAATATGGAGCAGGGCATGTTCAAAAGTTTGGTCAAATGAACACCTCCAATCATTTTATATTGTACGACAATTATATTAATTAGTCAACCAAAGATTATTATCTAAGATATATAGAAAAGAACCAAGTTTGTAAAATCATACATAAATTAGACTTTCGCAAATAATTTCTTCGGCACAGTGACGATAGTTGTTCATAAGGCCTACCCATTTCATTTGGTCAGTAGCTTTTAGCTTTTCGTCCGTACCATCAGCCTCAGCTATATGTGATAC
>JAFSDF010000040.1 GCA_017436375.1 Clostridia bacterium
CCGGACTTGAACCGGTACGGTGTTGCCACCGAGGGATTTTAAGTCCCTTGCGTCTGCCTATTCCGCCACACCGGCGTGTCTTACGACTTTACAATTATACTGTTATGAACGGCTTTTGTCAAGGGTTTTTCGGTATTTTTTTACGCTTGCCCCGGTGAAGCTTTTTCTGTCCGTCACTCCTTATTTTCCTTTTCGTCTCTCTTTATTTTTTTCGTGGAGGTACGGATAAAATCTCTGTTTCTGAGGTTTACCTTTTTTATGCTTTTATAGGACGGGAGCTTTCTGTTTGTGCTTCTCACAGCTTCGATAACTGCTTTATGGATGTCCTGATCGGTAAGTGCGCTTTTTTTCAGCTTACGCTCTATTTCTGCGGTGTCCGGAATAATCTGCGCACTGAGTATACTGTCATCCTCTGCATATACCATAACATCGGCTATTACGGAGTTTCTGAGAAGATAATACTCTATCTCTTCGGGATAAATATTTTTACCGTTTTTGGTCACTATCACATTTTTCTTTCTGCCTGTTATATGATAGTTTCCGTTTTTATCCCTGTAGCCAAGGTCACCTGTATGGAGAAAGCCGTCCTTGAGCACCTCGTCGGTAGCCGCCCTGTTTTTAAAATAACCGAGCATCACCATCGGCCCTTTTACACATATCTCCCCTATCCCCTTTTCGTCGGGGCTTTCAATTTTTATCTCTACACCGTCCAGAGGCTTTCCGATAGAGTCAGGAGTGATATTTTCGGTGCTGTTACATATTACTATGGGTGAGCACTCCGTAAGTCCGTAGCCGATAATAACCGGTATGCCGAACATAATGAAATCCTCAGCTACCTCCTTCTGCAGTGCCGCAGCACCTACCACTATCTTATTAAGTCTGCCGCCAAAAAATGAATGCACATCCGAAAAGATTTTACGCCTTTTTTCTTCACTGACGGCAGAGGAAATCACCGAGAAAAACTGCACCTTTTTTCTTTTTCCCTGCTCCTCGATAACACCCATTATCCTTTTGTGTATCTTCTCGAGCAGGAGAGGCACTGTCACAAATGCCGTAGGTCTGTAAAAAGCAAAATCCTCCTTAAGAGTGCGTAGGGACTCCGAAAAAGCGACAGAGCCGCCGGAATAAATAACCATAAGAAAGGATATTGCCTCATAGGTATGATGAAGAGGCAGGACAGAAAGTGTCCTGTCATTTTCATCGATTTTTACCTTTTCAGATACGGCTACAAGATCGGAAATAAGGTTTCGGTGTGACAGCATTACACCCTTTGACATACCCGTAGTGCCCGAGGTAAAGAGCAGCACTGCCATACTGTCCTCCTGAATTTCCGCTGAAAAATAATCTCTTTTTCCCTCAGCGATAAGATTTTCTCCCTTTCTCAGAAGATCATCAAAAAAAAGTGTGCCCTTTACATTTTCCGTGCAGATTATCCTGATGTCATTTTCCGTATAAAGCGCTTCTGACAAAAGCTTCACGGCTGATTTCCCGTCACAGATTACTCCCTCAATTCCCGCAAAGTCTATTATGTTTCTGAGCTCCTCTGCAGGTGTTTCTCTGTCCACAGGCACGGCTATCCCCGCTCCGCCCGTCAGAGCCAGATAGGAAAGACACCAGAAATAGGAATTTTCACCCATAACAGCTACCTTTTTTCCTTTTAAGCCAAGAGAGTATATCAGGGCCGTACCCAGACTTTCAGCATCCTTTTTTAACCTGCTGTAGGTTATACAGCTTTCGCTGCCGTCATCATCCTTAGCCACAAACGCAGGTCTGTCACCGTATTTCTTTTCACTTGCTGTGAGCAGCTCTCTGAGATTTCTGGGAATATTCATATTAACACCGCTTTCGTCAGTTCGGATTACTATTGCCACCTTATCTATATAATATTTTTACACATAACTGTTTTTTTATTCTTTTTACGATAATACAGGAATCAGTTATTAAGTTTTTCTGATAATAGATAATAAAGACTTGTGTTTTTTCTCATTTTGAGGTACAATATGACAGATATAATTTTAAGGGAGGATATTATGGACGATATATATTTTTCCGATAAAAAGAAAAGAAGTTCAGAAAGCGATAAAAACTCAAGACGCTACTCACCCAATGAGTTTACAGATACAGATTACTTTGATGAGAGCTTTTCTCTCGATTTTAAAAGGACAGGCTCCTCTCAGGCCTTTTCAGACAAAGACAGATTTATAGTTCATCTTCCTGACGAGGACAGCATAAGCGAGGGCCCTGCAGACAGAACACCCAAGGGCAGACCGGTTTCTTCCTCGGGCGGACAGTCTCAGGATGAGGTCGTCAGAAGAGTCCCCTCCTCCTCTCACGGCAGAAGCTCCGACACTGCCCACAGCGCGGTCTCTCATACGAGACCTGCTCCGCCGGCACCCCAGAGAAGCAGGACACCTCAGGGTGCGCGGGTAAATCAGCCTCAGCATCAGAAGCCTGTCAGAATGAGCAGGGAAGGCTCTCACAGAAGCGCACCTCCGCCAAAGCCTCCCGTCTCTAAAAGAAAGGTTATTGCTCTCTCTTTTTTAGGTGTTTTTATGGCTCTGTTCATAGGGCTTTTGGGCTACGGTATATCCGCTCTGCAGGGACTGAATTACGATGATACCATCGTACCCAATGCCTATGTGGACGAAAGCACTCTTGCCTCAAGTGACGATGTGATAAACATCCTTTTCATAGGCAGTGACGCCAGAAGCGAGGTCGAAGGTCAGCGCTCGGATACAATGATGCTCTTTTCCATCGACAAGCTGAACAAAAAGCTGAAGCTTACCTCCTTCCTTCGTGACAGCTATGTGTATATTCCCTCTAAAAAATACAGCACCAAGCTTAACGCCGCCTTCTCCTACGGAGGCACACAGCTGGTTATGGATACTCTCGAATATAATTTCGGCGTAAAGATCGACCACTATATTATGGTAGACTTCAAAGCCTTCAGACAGCTGGTAAATCTTCTGGGCGGTATTACCGTAGAGGGTGTGACCAAGGCCGAAGCCAAATATATGCGCGAAGAGGTTAAAATCAAGAATATAAAGGAAGGCACAAACAAAATGAACGGCAAGGCCGCTCTCTGGTACTGCCGTATAAGATATGTAGATAATGATTTCAGAAGAACCGAAAGACAGAGAAAGGTTATCGGTGCCATCGTAAACAAGGCTCTTAAAACCAATCCCTTCAAGCTTATGAGCATCGTCAAGGAAGTCCTTCCGAATATCTCGACGGATATAAACAGCAGTGAGCTTATCGGTCTGGCCGCAGGAGCAGCTCTGCGCTATATCCACTACGACATCGAGCAACAGCAGATTCCGGCTGAGGACACCTGGACCGATGCGAGAATCTCGGGACAGCTGGTGCTGAAAATGGATTTAGAAAAAAATAAAGAGATTTTAAAATCCTTCCTTTATGATAAGAATAAAAAATAAAAGAACAGGTATTTTCAGTT
Organism: Clostridia bacterium; assembly: GCA_017436375.1. Classification (GTDB taxonomy): domain Bacteria; phylum Bacillota; class Clostridia; order Oscillospirales; family Acutalibacteraceae; genus UBA6857. The sequence continues at coordinate 3,455 of JAFSDF010000040.1, forward strand.
CTGTGCTGAAAATACCTGCTTTTTATATATCCGCAAAGGTCAGCTGTCTTTTTGATACCCGCTTTTTCACCACATCGCCTATAACCGCTATAAACTCAGCGTTGGTAGGCTTCAGCTTATCTTCTGAGACAATATGCGGAAAATAATGGTACAGTGCCTGTGTATCGCCCTTGGTACAGCCGCTTTCAATGGCGTGTCTTACCACCCTCTCCACTCTGACAGAGGTAGTGCCGTAAATATCTGCAATAGCCGGATAAAGGCTTTTCGTAATACCGTCAATCATAAGCGGCCTCTGTGCCACCAGAACGATAGCCTCTCTCAGATACCTGTACCCCTTCGTGTGAGCAGGTATTCCGAATTCCCCTAAAATGAAGGTTGTAGCCTCCTCGAACTCACTGACTGATACCGTTCTCAGGCGCTCTCTTTCCTCCTCGGCTGTCATTCTCATAATAGCCTCTGCCAGCCTTTTTATTATTTTCTCATCAACAGTTTCGCCTGCTTCACTGATGTTATGGTTGTCTTCGTCCGGCAGTAAAAGTCTGAGAGCCGCCCGATTAAGCTCCTCACTGTCCGTTTCATCAGAATTTTTCAGTCCTAAATTAATGCTTTCTGACATATCCTCTCTCCTAAATGTGAATATTATTAACATTTTGCTTTCATCATATTATCACACATTTCCTATTAAATCAATACTTTTTTAAATATTTTTGTAAAAAAAGACAATTTTTTTCACATTTTATATAAAAAGAAAGGCTGTATATCTGATACAGCCTCCCGTTAAAGCTTTTCTTCAAGTGATGTATCCCCAAGAAAAGTATCAAGATTATAAAGAAAAAGAATATGCGTAAATGTGTTTTCCTCCGTAACGGCAGAAATCCTTTCCTCGGAATATCTCGGATCGATTACCACTATTTTTGAGAAAAAGGGTGTGAACATCGGCAGCATACAGTTAGCGTAGGAATCCTTTATTATAAGCAGGGTATCCTTTTCCGATGAGGTGGTCTCTACGGTAACTCTGCCGTAGTTACCTCCCATAAAGACTTCGTATTTATTTTTAGTCTCCAGCTTACTGCTGTCGAAAAGAGAAGCAGCTTTCTTTTCCCCGTTTCCGTAATCAACCACATAGGTCTGTGCCGAATTCTGAGGGACACAGATTTCTATTACATCGGCTGCTGAGCTAACGCCCGACTTGGAGCTGAGAGTACCCTGAAAGCCGTCTGCCGCTGCCATAAACCGGAAATTAACATCCTTCACAGGCTTTTTCCATCTGTTCATCAGCTCATCAAAGGCTATTTTTGCCGCCTGAGTAGTCCAGTGATGGTCTGTTCTGTAAAAGAGCTGAACCTCATCCTTTTTTGAAAGAAATACATCGGAGAGATTAATGAAGTCAATGCTTTTACTCTGTGTAAAGTTTTCTATATCCTCTATCTGATAGCTCTGATCAGCGAGAGAAAGCTTGTCGGGAAGCTTATCCGCATAAACGAAGCTGCTGTTAGGACTCATCATAAAGGTAATCCTCGAGTCCTTATTGCTGTCGGCAAAGGCACTGATTTTGGCGGTAATGCTCTCCATCCCAGTTTCATCGAAGGATGAGGGAACGGAAAAAAGATAGCCGTCCTTACCGATATAGACACCGCCCGCCTTTGTTTTACCTGTCATACGGTCAAAAAGAGTTTTCAGCTCAACTATTCTGTCTCTGAAAACAAACTGATCCGTAAGATAGGTCTCAAAATCCTTCATAAAGGTTCCCTCCTTCAGTGAATAGAGGGACAGTGAAGGCATAGCGGCAAGAACCCTGTTTTCCGACTCGGAAAAGGCCTTGTCTTCACCTGTGAAAAAAGAAATACCTCCTCCGAAAATCACCAGACAGAAAACGGAAATAAGCACAACGAAAAGTGTTCTGCCCTTTCCCTTACGGGGGATATTTTCATTTTTCTGTTCTTTTTCGTAAAATTCGCTGTTATCCATTTAAAACCTCTTAAAATCTGAAATAAAGGAAGGGATTATAGGTCTCGCTGATAAGATAAATAATGCAGATAATAAATATGACTATATACCCCGCACTCATTAATGCTATATTAAAGCGGAAATTTTTTATACGGGGCAGAGCTGCAAAAACACCCGTGGCACAAAGAATCATAACTGCCAGAGAAAAGAAGTTTTCCGAAAGCAGATATTCAGCCGTGCTGTCGGCAAAGCCGTTTCCGTATAAGCCGAACATACTCTTTAAATAATTTACGGCAGAGCTCAGATTTTCAGCGGAGAAAAATACCCAGCCGACCATAACTGTAACCATAGTCATAATATATCTGATAAAGACGGGCACCCTTTCGAGCACACGGGCAAAAATATATTTTTCTGCAATAAGGAGCACACCGTAAAAGATACCCCACACTATGAAATTCCATGCCGCACCGTGCCAGAGTCCCGTGAGCGACCACACCACGAGAAGGTTAAAAATGTTTCTCGCAGTACCCCTTCTGTTACCGCCCAGGGGAATATACACATAATCTCTGAACCAGCTGCTGAGACTTATGTGCCATCTTCGCCAGAAGTCGGTTATGCTTGTCGCCTTATAAGGGAAATTGAAATTCTGTATGAAATCAAAGCCCAGCATTTTGCCCAGACCTATAGCCATATCCGAGTAACCGCTGAAATCGAAATAAATCTGCAGAGTGTAGCAGATTATACCTATCCATGAGGTAAGTACGGAAAGTGAGGCTGTTTCCATGCCGAAAATTTCCGTACAGACAGCTCCTACGGTATTGGCGAAGATAACCTTTTTGCCCAGTCCCTTAATGAAAAACATTATACCGGCGGCAAATTTCTCCGCAGTAACCTCTCTGTCCGTAAGCTGCTTTTCCACATCGTAGTACTGAACGATAGGACCTGCAATAAGCTGAGGAAACATAGAAATATAGGTAGCGAAGGGAATTATGCTTTTCTGTGCCTTCACATCGCCGCGGTAAACATCGATAATATAGGACAGCACCTGAAAGGTATAAAAGGATATACCCACAGGCAGTGGAATCTCTCTCACGGGTAAGGAAAGAGAAAAAATACTGTTTATACTCTCTGTAAGAAAGCCGTAATATTTGAAAAAGCCTAAAACAGACAGATTAAAAATAAGAGCACAGATAAATACGAGCTTCTTTTTTTTCGGACTTCCTATGTAGCTGTCAATATCAATAGCTGCATTATAATTATAAACTATACTCAGGAGCATCAATATAATATACACGGGCTCTCCCCACGCATAAAATATCAGGCTCATTATCAATAAAACCAGATTCTTTTTACCTGTTTCTCTCTCTTTATTTCTGAAAAGCTTCAGATGATAAAGAACCAGAGTAAAGGGTAAAAACAAAAACAAAAAAGTGGCACTGCTGAATACCATTTTTACACCTCAAATGAATTTCTCACGAAGGAGCTTAATCCTCCACACACCTTAAAAACGCCTCACGGCCTGAGGCGGCATCGTCGTGAACTATATAAATTATAGCACCGCTGCTGACCTCAAGCACTCTCTTTTCCAGAAGAGCCGAGGCTACGGGATCATAATCCTTGTAGGTACTGTATTTTTCTTCCGCCTTTTTACCGATATGTGCCTTGACAGCATCAAGGTCAGAATCCTCTCTGCCCCTGATTATGAGGATTTCGCGTACATCCATTATATCCTCGCTGCCGTAGTACACAAAGGAGTCAAAATCCTCACCGCTGAGACCGAGCTGTGAAAAAAGCCTTTCACTGCCGAATTCCTGCAGGCCCTCAGTGCTTACCTGTGCCGTTACGGCTTCGGCTATTTCAGCGGCAGCTTTATCCGTATCCTCCCTGCCGAAAAAGGAAACACCGATAAAAGCGATGAGCAGAAAAACACATATAAGCTGCACTGCACCTGATCTGCTCATCACACTATCTCCATTTCTTTAATAAGATATTTAAGCCAGTGGTCCCTGTAAAAGGACTCGGGAAGATGAATACCGTCTCTGCCGTAGCAGTAGTCTATTTCCTTAAAAAGAGGACTGTTATTCAGGTATTCCACCTTTAGCTCCTTGCACATTTTTTTCATAGCCTTATTATAGACCTTGATTCTGCCGAAAAGCTTGCTTTTGGCTACCTTTCTGTCCACAGGGAAAATCGAAGAAACGATAATCCTTGCTTCGGGAAGCTTCTTTTTGATTTTCTTTATGCACTTGGAGTACATTTTTACATAGCCGTCAAGAGCTTCGTCAGTGTAGCCGAGAGCATTGAGTCCGTAATGGAGAACTATGACCTCAGGCTCTTTTTTTATTACCTTTTTGTAATTATCCTCCAGATGATAAAGCGAAGCGCTCACCTGACTGTAAATCTTTTTATCATTCAGTATTCCGAAGGACTCGAGACCGTTTATGAGGGAGTCCCCCATAAAATAAACATTTTTCAGCACCTTTTTATAGGTAGTTTTTCCCTTATCGAGCTTATAGAGTATTTCAGCCACACGCTCTGATTTGCTTTCGGGAATGTAGTTTCTCAGCTCCTGCGCTGTTTTTACAAAGGCCTCTGCTTCACTGACATCAGCCTCAGCCATTTTTGCAATATAGGAAACGCCTTCTCCCGTATCAGCCTGTGAAATATAGCTTTCATTCATTACAGCCGAAAAATTGCTCAAAGGATAACTGACCAGAAGCACGCAGACTATTAATAAAATTATCGCTTTTTTCAATCCGTTCACCTTTAATATTCAAAATAAGACATAATACTTCATTATACCTTTATAGTTTACATCTTTTGCACTTTTAAATCAATAGAAAACTGCCTTAATAAATGAAAAATTTTGTAAACAAAAGCATAAAAAAATCGGGCAGATTTTTCTTCTGCCCGAAAAGAAATATGTTATGCCTTTTTAAATCTTATTACATTAAAGGAAAGAGGCTTAAGCAGTGCCGTTGCATTTTTGCCGTCAAGTACGGGAAGCGGATTAGAATGCATTCTTACCTTTTCGTGACCGAAGGTATTTTCCTCGAGTACATTATAACCGTCCATCGACTCAAATGCACAGGGCTTATAGCCCTCGAAGTCGAGAAGAGAAATATCCAGCTCCATATTTTCGTCGAGGGAACGGTTGACACAGAAAAGTGCTACCTCGCCCTTTTCCTCGTCAAAGGAAGCCACAGCCTCGAGATAGGGAACATCGGTGTAGTCCTTACAGTCGTATCTGTCGCAGGTGATAATGGGCTTAAGTGCCGAGCCCGTACAGTGCATTGACATTTCCTTGAAGGGGTAGAAAATAGTCTGACGGAAGGCTCCGCCGCCTGTTTCGGTAAAGATGGGAGCGATAACATTTACCAGCTGAGCCAGACAGGCTATCTTTACTCTGTCAGCGTGACGCATAAGAGTTATGAGCATACAGGCCACTACGAGAGCGTCCTCAAAATTATAGATATCCTCCAGCTGATGCGGTGCCGTAGACCATCTTTCCACAGGTGCACCGTTTGAGTGGTACCATACATTCCATTCGTCGAAGGAAAGGTTAATCTTTTTCTTTGATCTTTTCTTTGCCTTTACGAAATCGCAGATACAGATAACACTGTAAATGAACTCGTCAAGCTCGAGGCTCTTTGCCAGGAAGGAGGCTGTGTCACCCTTTCGGTTATCGTAATACTGATGAAGGGAAACATAATCCACATTATCGTAGGCAAGCTCGAGGGTTTTCTGCTCCCAGTCACCGAAGGTATTCATATATCGGCTTGATGAGCCGCAGAGAACGGTTTCGATGGAGCCGTCAACCCATTTCATAAGCTTAGCCGCTTCGTTGGCTGTTCTGCCGTATTCCTGTGCAGTTTTGGCACCCATCTGCCATGGGCCGTCCATTTCGTTGCCCAGGCACCAGAGCTTTACTCCCCAGGGGTCCTTATAGCCGTTATTTATTCTCATATCGGCATACTTAGAGCCGCTTTTATGGTTGCAGTATTCCACCAGCGCTCTCGCCGCATCGGGACCTCTCGTACCCAGATTTACCGCCATCATAGGTGAGGTGCCTGCTTTTTTACACCATTTCATAAATTCATCGGTGCCGAACTTATTAGTATCCGTAACGCCCCATGCAAGGTCAAGTCTGGGCGGTCTTTTTTCCACGGGGCCTACACCGTCCTCCCAGTTATAGCCGGAAACGAAGTTGCCGCCGGGATAACGGACTATGGGTACATTCAGCTCATTTATCATATCGATAACATCCTTACGGAAGCCGTCCTCATCGGCTGTGGGATGTCCCGGCTCGTAAATTCCGCCGTAAACGGCTCTGCCCAGATGCTCGATAAAGGAGCCGTAAATTCTTCTGTCGATTTCCCCTATTTTAAACTCGGGGGCAACTGTAATTTTAGCTTTCATCAGATTTTCTCCTGCTTTCCGAAATTAAAATATTAAAGTAATATTTTCTAAAGTTTACCATAAAAAAACTGAACTTGTAAAGATGTTCAAAAGAAAAAACTCATCATTATTTGTATTGCCAAAGAGAATATAATTTGATATAATCTAAAAAACGGGGTGAATATATGTTTAATTTTTTCGCAGACAAGGAAAGCAGACAGGGAAACACCTTTCATCTGACGGGTGCTGACTGTAATCATATAAAAAATGTCCTCAGAATGAAAAAGGGCGATACTCTTCTCGTTTCCTGTGAGGGCAAAAGCCATCTGTGCTCTCTCACTGAATGTGAGCAGGATTTCGCCGCAGCAGAGATAATCGAGGAGGATTTCCAGGACACGGAATTACCTGTGAAAATTTATCTTTTTCAGGGCCTTCCCAAGGGCGACAAAATGGAGCTTATCATACAGAAGGCAGTGGAGCTGGGTGTACATAAAATCATCCCTGTAGAAATGAACCGCTGCGTGGTAAGGCTCGACGAAAAGAAAAAGAAGTCGAAAACAGCACGCTGGCAGGCTATAGCCGAAAGTGCCGCAAAGCAGAGCAAAAGAACAGTCGTACCTGAAACAGAGGTGCCCGTTTCCTACAGTGAGGCTCTGAAAAAAGCAGAAAAGCTCGACCTTCTCTTAGTCCCCTACGAAAGCAAAAGGGGTATGCAGACGACTGCAGAGGCTCTTGCCTCAATAAAGAAAAACTCCACTGTGGGCATTCTCATCGGTCCCGAGGGTGGCTTTGAGGATACAGAGGTGGAAAAGGCTTTCTCCGCAGGCGGCAAGGTTATTTCTCTGGGTGACAGAATACTGCGCACGGAGACGGCGGCAATTACTGCTGTGGGAATGTGTATGCTTTATGCTGAAATGAATCTCAAGGATGAAAATAATGATTAATTTACCCGAAAAATACAAAGAAAGAATGAAAAGCCTGCTCGGCGAGGAGTATGAAGCCTATGAAAAATCACTCTGTGAGCCTCCTGTCAGAGCCTTCAGAGTGAACACGGATAAAATAAGCGTGGAGGATTTCGAAAAAATCTGCCCATTCCCCCACGAAAAAATACCCTACTGTGATAACGGCTTTTATTTTAACTACGATAAAATCGGCAACCACCCCTTCCATCACGCGGGTATGATTTATGTACAGGAGCCGGGTGCTATGGCTCCTGCGGAGTGTGTCGACATCAAGCCTGACTGGACAGCTCTGGATATGTGTGCCGCACCGGGCGGAAAGAGTACACAGCTGAAAAACAAGCTCGGCGAAAAGGGCGTACTGGTCTCAAATGAGATTATCCCCTCACGGTGTAAAATCCTTACAGGTAATATGGAAAGACTCGGTCTGAGAAATGTTATCACCACCTGTGCCGACACGGAAAAGCTCAGCCGCTTTTTTCATAAGGATTTCGACCTTATTATGGTTGATGCACCCTGCAGCGGCGAGGGTATGTTCCGCAAGGAGGAAATCGCTGTCAGTGAGTGGAGCGAGGACAATGTCCGTCTCTGCGCCGAAAGACAGCGTGAAATACTCGACAATGCTGTCCCTCTGCTTAAAAGCGGCGGATACATAATCTATGCCACCTGCACCTTCTCTGTCGAAGAAAATGAAATGGTTATCGACAGCTTTCTCAGGAAATATCCCGAGTTTGAGCTGATGGAGGTTACACCGAGAGTCAGAGAAAGCACCTGTGACGGCATAAGCTTTGAGGGCTGTGAGACGGAAAACATTCATTTCTGCCGACGGTTTTACCCCCATAAAAGCCGTGGAGAGGGCCAGTTTATGGCGGTGCTGAAAAGCACGGCAGAGCCTTCACCGAGAAGGCCCGCCCCGAAAAAGGGCAAAGCAAAGGAAAACCCTGTAGTAACGGATTTTCTCGATTCCGTGCTTACGCAGTACGATAAAAGCAATGTCACGGTAAACGGTGACAAGGTCAACTATTTTACACCTGATTTTCCCTTACCGGGTGCATATTTTTCCTGCGGTGTGACTGTCGGTGAAATAAAGAAAAACTACATTCAGCCCCACCATCAGTTCTTTATGGCTATGGGAAAGGATTTCAGAAGGAAAATCGGGCTTGACGCAGATTCTCCCGAGCTTATGAAATATCTCCACGGTGAGGAAATCACGGCAGACACCGAAAACGGCTGGGCTGCGGTCACAGTGAACGGCTGTACTGTCGGCGGAATCAAGGTCGTTTCGGGTAAAGGTAAAAATCATTACCCTAAAGGGTTAAGATTAAAATAAATATAAAAGGAGTGTCAGATATGATCAAAATGTTAGGTGCGAATTTTTTCGGAAAATTAATGACTATGCTTTTCACAGCGTTTTTCAGCGTTCTTTCCATCGGTACCGGAACAGGCAAAACACCGCCTGAGGTGCCTGAGGATTTCACACCTGTTTTACGCTTTGCCGTGTGCAGCGATATACACTTAAACGGTGAAGATGACGATGTGAACGCCAAGGAATTCCGTGAATTTTTCACTCAGAGCTATGACTACAGCAAAAAAAGCGATATATATAAAAATCTCGATGCGGTAATGATATGTGGCGATATGACCGATTGGGGCAGAGAAAAGGAATACATAATGTATAATAAAATCGTCTCTGAGGAGCTTAAGGACGGCACTGAGCATCTGGTCTGTATGGGCAACCACGAATTCATCGAGGAAAGAGAAACA
>JAFSDF010000041.1 GCA_017436375.1 Clostridia bacterium
TAGTACGGCGAATGTGTGTTACCGGAGAATTGAACTTGTGTTATGAATATCCGCACCATTTTTATAAAAGCACTCACTATCAGTGGGTGCTTTTATCGCAAAAAAATTTATAGATTTATCCTTGATTTATTTCATTTTCAGTGTATAATATTTATAGCAGAAAATATGAAGGAAAGAGGAATATTCAAATGAACAGTAATGTAACAATTTTTACTCACCCCCTTATTCAGCATAAGCTGTCTATTCTTCGCAATAAGGAGACAAGCTCGAAGGACTTCAGAGCCTTGGTTTCTGAGATTGCCACTCTTATGGGTTATGAGGCAACCCGAGATTTACCTTTGGAGGATGTGGAAATAGAGACTCCCATCTGCAAAATGACTGCTAAGCATATATGCGGCAAAAAGCTCGCTATTGTGCCTATTCTCCGTGCAGGTCTCGGTATGGTTGAGGGTATCAGCTCTCTTGTTCCCTCTGCAAGAATCGGTCACATCGGCCTTTACAGAGATGAAGAGACACTTACTCCTGTCGAGTATTATTGTAAGCTGCCGAAGGATATAAGCGAAAGAGATGTTATTGTTGTCGATCCGATGCTTGCTACCGGTGGTTCGGGCATCGATGCTGTTTCTCAGATCAAGCTCAGAAATCCCCGTTCAATAAAGTTTATGTGCATCATTGCTGCACCTGAGGGAATAGAGGCATTCACAAAAGCTCACCCCGATGTTCATATTTACTGTGCAGCTCTCGATGAAAAGCTTAATGAAAAGGGATACATCGTTCCCGGTCTCGGTGACGCAGGAGACAGAATATTCGGTACAAAATAAATTTAAAAGAGCGTACTTTTTATGTGCGCTCTTCTGTTTTGTATCAGTACTTTAAAAAGTTAAAGTTTTTTGCTTTTTTTGGATAAAACCCCTTGACAAACTAAATGATTAATGCTAAAATGCTTAACAATATCACAAATGCGTTGAAGAAATTATGGATTATCTTCCCATGCTTTCAGAGAGTCGGTGTCTGGTGCGAGCCGACAGATGCGGATAATTCAGTCTCGTTTCTGAGCAGGACTGTTGAAGGCTTTTGAGCTGTGTAGGCGGTCACGGATGCCCCGTTATCATGGCTAAAGGCTTGTCAGAGCTTTGAAGAGTGACTGTCTTATGACAGTAAACAAGGTGGTACCGCGGATTTAATTCGCCCTTGAAGTTACTTAGTAATTTCAAGGGCATTTTTTCTTGTATGTGTGATTAATTTTATTTTTAAGGAGTCTTCGTTATGGAAAGATTAACAGTTGCAGATGTAACATTGAAGAAAGTAGCCGGATCTACAGAATTCTCACTCTCTTTCAGAGAAAAAATTGAAATAGCAAAGCTACTCGACAAAATCAATGTAAGTGTAATCGAGCTTCCCGCCATAAAAAAAGAAAAGACAGATGTTCTTCTTATTAAATCTATCGCTTCCTGCGTTAAAAACAGTATCCTTGCAGTTCCCGTATCATTAGCAGAAGAGGATGTGGAGAGGGTGGCCGATGCACTGAAAAATGCCGCTAAACCCAGAATTCAGGTAGTTGTTCCGACTTCCACAGTACAGATGGAGTTTGTCTGCGGTAAAAAACCTCCCGTAGTTTTAGAAATGATCGACAGACTGGTTAAAAAGGCTAAGGATTTTGTTTCAGATGTTGAATTTGTTGCAGATGATGCTACGAGAAGTGAGCCTGAGTTTCTTTCAAAAGCTATCAGTACAGCTATTGCTGCCGGTGCTGACACTGTTACTCTCAGCGATGCCGCCGGAACGATGCTTCCCGATGAAATCAGTGTATTTATCGATGATGTGAAAGCAAGCGTACCTGAAAGTGAAAAGGTCAGCTTTGGTATGCAGTGCATCAATACCCTTGGTATGGCGTGTGCATGTGCCGTTACCGCCGTTAAATCAGGTGTCAGTGAGATTAAAGCCTCTGTTATCAGCTTTACCGATGCACCTTATCTTGATTCTATCTGTAAGGTTTTCGGTGTACATGGCGATGAGCTTGGCTGTACCTGTGATGTAAAAACTACTGAACTCAGCAGAGTTGCCAAGCAGATCGAATGGATTATTTCGTCAAAGAATGATAAGGGAACAGGCCTCAGCAGTATTACTGATTTTTACGCTGACGACTTTGTTCTTAATGAGCACGACGATGTTACTGAGGTTACCAAGGCGGTAAAAATGCTTGGATATGACCTTTCTCAGGAGGATATTTCTAAGGTATACGATGAATTCAGACGCATCAGCGGTAAAAAGAATGTGGGTGCCAAGGAGCTTGATGCCATCGTAGCGTCGGCCGCTTTACAGGTTCCTGCTACTTATGTTATTGACAGTTATGTTATTAACAGCGGTAATGTCATTACTGCTACTGCTAATATTACTCTTAATAAAAACGGAGAGAAGGTTAGAGGTCTGAGTATAGGTGACGGTCCCATTGATGCTTCTTTCCTTGCCATCGAGCAGATAGTAGGCCATCATTACGAGCTTGACGATTTCCAGATTCAGTCGGTTACAGAGGGCCGTGAGGCTATGGGCTCCGCTCTCGTGAAGCTTCGTTCTAACGGCAGACTTTATTCCGGTAAGGGTATTTCTACAGACATTATCGGAGCAAGCATCAGAGCATATCTTAACGCTCTCAATAAAATCGTTTACGAGGAGGCATAAGCTATGACTAAACTTTCATTTTCTATTAATGGCTGGAAGGATTACTCCTGGCAGGATTTTGTTACTCTTGCTGAGGAAAACGGCTTCGGCGGTATAGAGCTTCATAATATAATCGGATCGGCCTTTTCCGATAAGGACGGCCCTTTCCACAAATATAATTCCGCCGCCACAGTGCGAGCTCTGAGCGATAAAGGCATCTGTATTCCCTGTGTAGATATAAGCGTCGATGTTTCTGACAGTAATATTGAAGAAAACAGGGCACATATCAGAAAGTATATAGAATTTGCTTCTTCTATCCGTTCGCCTTATGTGAGGGTTTATGCCTCGGGCGAGTGTGAGAATAGTAAGGACAATGTACTTAAATGTCTTGGTGAAATAACGGA
>JAFSDF010000042.1 GCA_017436375.1 Clostridia bacterium
CTGCGCACTTATTATTATGGGCGGTATCGGATATATAGTATGGTGGGATGTAATCCGTGTCATAAAAAAGCACGGAAAAAGCAGACCGTTCCGCTTCCTTACCCTGCAGAGTAAAATAGCCCTTACTTCCACGGCTGTACTTATTATTTCAGGTGCAGTGCTGATTTTTATTTTTGAGTACGGTAATTCTTCTGTCGTGAAGGATTTTAATGCTTTTGAAAAAATACAGTTCGCATTCTTTCAGTCAGTTACTACCAGAACGGCAGGCTTTGCCACGGTGCCTCAGGAAAATCTGACGGATGCTTCCGCCTTAGTTTGTATGCTGCTTATGTTTATCGGCGGCTCGCCTGTGGGTACGGCCGGCGGTATAAAAACCGTAACCTTTACCGTGCTGGTTGTTACTGCTTATTCTGCCATACGCAATAAAAACACTACAGAGGTTTTCTCCAGAGCGATTTCCGAAAGGACCGTAAGAAAGGCTCTGTCGGTGGTGCTGATGTCCTTTGGTATAGTGGTTTTTTCCTCTTTGCTGCTTTCTGTGGTTACACGGGCAGAAATGCTCGATATTCTTTATGAAACCGTAAGTGCCGCTGCGACGGTAGGCCTTACGAGAAATCTGACACCGTCTCTGAATAACATCGGAAAAATTATAATTATGATAACAATGTATTTGGGCAGAGTCGGACCTATATCCTTGGCTGTCGCCTTTAATCTGAGAAGGGACAATCTCAATACAGTCAGATGTCCCGAAGAGGAAATCAGTGTAGGTTAATACGGCTTTGTCCTGAAGGAGGCTTTTATAATGAGTATACACAAAACTTATGCGGTGTTAGGCTTGGGAAGATACGGCAGAGCTGTGGCTGAGGAGCTTATCAAAAGCGGAGCAGAGGTTCTGGCTGTTGATGAGGATATGGAGGTAGTGGCTTCTCTGTCGGCGGTTTTTCCTATGTGCAAATGTGCTGATATTGCTGATGCTGACGCTGTGGAGCAGCTGGGGATAGCAGATATTGATACGGTAATCATTGCTATGTCAAACAGTCTCGAGGCTACGGTTATGGCCATCACACTCTGTAAAGAAGCAGGCGTAAAGGAGATTATAGTAAAATGCAGTACGGAAATGCACAGAAAAATTTTTCTCCGTGTAGGTGCTGACAGGGTTATTTTACCCGAAAAGGAGTCGGGCATAAGGCTGGCAAGAAATCTGATTTCCTCCGGTTTTGCAGAAATGATGGAGCTTTCCGATGAGATTTCTATGATTGAGCTCGATGTAAGGGACGAGTGGGCAGGCAAAAGCCTGGTGGAGCTCAATCTGCGTAAAAAGTATTCCATAAATGTAGTGGCCGTAAAGAAGGGCGACAGCGTGGATACAGAAATTGAGCCCACCGCTCCGTTGGAAAAGGGTGCAAAGCTTATAGTTATAGCGAATATTCAGAAGCTTAAGAAGCTGAAATAAAAAAGGGGTATCCGATCGGGATACCCTTTAAATTTTACTGCTCAGCCGTCAGCTTATATACCTCACTTTCGATAAGTGCCGTGACCTCATCAATGTTTATTACTATTCCCTTTGAAAGCAGAAAGGAAACCACATATTCCTTTTTCTGCTGTCCCGTCTTACTGCCGTAGAGCTGCTCTGCGGCGGCAACGGCTATCTTTACCCATTCTCTGAGAGCGGACATCTGTTCCGCATTAAGACTTTGCTTAAGATGCTTTGTGAGCTTCGGCAAAATAAAAATGGTGATGATAGCGGATAAGAGAGCTACAATAGCCTCTATGACAGGTGTCAAATCAATATTTTTCATACAATCAAATTCCTTTCTTTTAATTATTTTGGTTTATGAAATCCTTCAAGGTCGTCAATTCTGTGATTGATAACCTTGAATTTTTCTTTTTCTACTTCCTGCTCTTCCTCGAGCCTGTATGTACGCTCGACCAGATTGTTGTGAGCTTCGACCTTCTTTTCGAGCTGTTCGATACGGTAGACAGTGAGTCTGTTTGAGGCAAGAACACCGATAAGACTGCCGCCTAAGGTACCGAAAAGACTTATGATGGCTACAATTATTGTCTCACTCATCACTTCACCTTCTTACAGTAATCGAGGCATACCCAGCGGCTTTTACCGATCCTGCCCCAATCACCGATTACCTTATCGACGGTGATTTTTTGACCGATAACTACGGCACCGACCTTTTTATAGGAAGTACCGGCATCGCTTCTGACATTGAGAACAGCGGTATTGACCTTGTATTTGCCTGTGGAGTATGCAGGCATTTTCTTGAAGGAAAGCCCCTTGGAGCTCTTAACCTCAGTAAAGCTCTCATCGATGTAAAAGAGCGCCTCCGGTCTGAATGCACCGCCCGTAGTGGTCAGCACATATTTGCCTTTACTGTTCTTTGTCCAGCCGTTACCCGTGAATTTGCCCTTGCCGGCAGAGATATGCAGGTGATAAGCTGTGGCGCCGTCCTTACCCTCACGGCAGATTTTCTGCTTACGGGTAAATACCTGACCGACCTTGATTTTCTTAAGGTCAGCATCATCGGGATGGGTGATAAGCATCGTGCAGTAGCCTTTCTTGCCGTCAGCGAAATACACCTTCCCGGTGCTTTCGAGCCAGATAGTATTCGTACCGCCCGAGCCGACACCGTAGATGCGCTTGACCTTCATTCCGTCACAGGGACAGTAAATATAATCTCTGCCGGTGTCACTGCAGCCCTCGTCGATGGGATAATCCTTCGGTGTGCCTGTAGTGTGAGGCAGGTGTGAGGTGGTACCTGTATAAGACTGAGTGATTCTCATAGTCTTACAGGGGTAAATAAGATAGTTTTTCATTAAATTCTCCTTTACAAAAAAAATAAACTGCCGTTTTCCCTTCCCACGGGGAAAACAGCAGCCTGAAGTCTCACAGAAAAGCTGTGAGCGGCATATTGAATTTTCGGCGGCTTGCGGAACCGCTATATATAATTTTAGAGGAAAAATCCGCACTTGTCAAGACCTTTTCTTTTTGTTTCTTTTGACGAAAAAAACTGATAAAAACCTCTTAAATGATAGGCTTTTTTTCGCTTTATTGTTCGCTTTATATATAAAAAATCAGAGTTTTTTATCAGTCTTGACTAAAGAAAAACGCAGTCAGCATTTGACAAAAAATGCTGAAAACTGTATAATGCTTAGGATTTCGTTATTTTATGTCAAAGGAGAGATAAGGTATATGGGCAGATATATGATGCGATTTATTAATGCCACCGCATCCATCAGAAGAATAAATATCAAAAAGCTTATTACCCTCGGTGTAATACTGCTGTGTCTGCTGATTGCCTTTCTTATTTATAAGGCGGATGTGGGTGCCGCCTATGTATTCTGCGACAATGTACAGCACAGAGTAATGACGCTTTCCGACAATCCCGAGGAAATAGTTGCCAAGGCAGGAATCACTCTTGACGATAAAAACAGCCTCGTTCTTGACTATTTCCATCCCGAAGATGGAGAAAGAGTAGTCGTCGTGGCAGAGCCGCATAATGTAGCTATTTACGATGACGGAAAGCAGGTCGCATCAATTAATGTGGCAGGCACGGTTAAGTCCGCTCTCGACAAAGCAGGAATTGCCCTGAAGGACGGTGACAGTCTGAATTACGATGAGCAGGTCGGTATAACGGGGGATATGAAAATCGAAATCACCCGAGCTTTCCCTGTTAAAATCAAGGTTGACGGCAAGGAAAAGACCGTGAATGTCACCGGCGGTACTGTAGAGGGTGTCCTCAGGCAGGCGGGAATAAATCTCGGACAGTTCGACGAAATCTCTAAAAAGATGACCAAGGAGCTCACTAAAAAGACATCCCTCGTTATCAAAAGAATCGCCTATAAAACGGAAACGAAAACCGTAAAGACCGACTTCAAAACCAAGGTCGAATACGACGACTCTATGTACGAGGATCAGAGAAAGGTCAAGAAAAAGGGCGTCAAGGGTAAGAGTGTAAACGAGTATAAATATACTTATGTTGACGGCAAGATTACCGAAACAGAGATTCTCAGCAGTAAGGTGGTCAAAGAGCCTGTCACACAGATTCTTGTCAGAGGCACCAAGGTGCGTTCCACAGGCTTTACGGGAGCATCGGTAAAGTCGGGCAGGGTTATTTCCGAGCTTAAACCGCCCTTTGAAATCCCTCTCAATAAAAACGGCAGACCTGTAAAATATAAAAAGGTAATTACCGGCAAGGCTACGGCCTACTGCACAGGCACTACCTGCTCCACAGGCGCACCTGCTATGCCGGGCAGAGTAGCAGTCGATCCGAGAGAGATACCCTACGGCACTAAAATGTACATCGTTTCCTCTGACGGAAAATGGAATTACGGCTACTGCATCGCCAGTGATACAGGCGGCTTTATCTATAACAGCAGTACTGTCGTAGACCTTTATATGCGCGGCTACAGCACCTGCCGCAGCTTCGGCAGACGGAATGTGGATATTTACATTCTCGAGTGGGGTAACGGGATAAAGAACTGGAGAACACATTAAATAAGAGAGAAAGGGGCCGTAAAAAAACTAAGCCTCCCTTGAACACTTTAAAATAAAGAAGATTATACTGAAAAATCCATTGTAAAAAGTCTGATTTTTTGACTTTTACAATGGATTTTATGTTTTAAATAAACTTTCAGGCTTTTTCGCTCAAGCCGCTCGGCTCATACTTTGGCTCGGCGACGCCAAAGTATGCAAAGCGCCGCTTTCGTGTAAACAATCCGAACGCAGAAAAGTAACGGAGTAAGGCTTTCAGTTTCTTTTATGGAGTACCCTTAGTCTGCCGTTTGGCTAAAAACGACATTTCTGCACTACCGTTATTTTCAGTTCTATGTACTGCCTTACCGACAGAGAGAAGGCAGGCAGTGCTTTTTTCAGACCTTGTACAGGGAAATCGCTGCCGTAGTCCCTCCCCGCACAGATATTTCGTCTGGTATGGAAGTGTCTGCGACACTTCGCGTTCCGTCTCCTCAGGCACCTTCGCCCCGACAGTCGCTTCCCGCTCTGTCTGCTTTTCCGACA
>JAFSDF010000043.1 GCA_017436375.1 Clostridia bacterium
GGCTGTGCAGGCGGTATGTTCGAAAATATTTGTGAGGCTGCCGCAATTTTGGACGGCAAAAGCACGGGTGACGGTTATTTCAATCTTTCCGTTTATCCCTCAAGCGTGCCCGTAAATCTTGCTCTTTTAAGAAACGGTGTACAGGCAAAGCTTCTCGAAGCCGGTGCAGTATTCAAACCATGCTTCTGCGGTCCCTGCTTCGGTGCAGGTGATGTTCCCGCAAATAACGGTCTTTCCATCAGACACACCACCCGTAATTTCCCGAACCGTGAAGGCAGTAAGCCCGGTGACGGACAGCTCGCATCCGTGGCTTTGGTTGACGCCCGTTCTATCGCTGCTACGGCTCTTAACAAGGGTGTTCTCACCGCCGCCACAGACGTTGAAATCCCCGAATATGACAGCACCTATAACTTCGAAAAGGGCGTTTATGACAAGAGAGTTTATCAGGGCTTCGGCAAATCTGAAAAGGAAGCTGAGCTTCGATTCGGACCCAATATCACAGATTGGCCTGAAATGTACGCTCTTGAAGATAACCTTCTATTAAAGCTCGCCTGTGTAATTCACGACGATGTTACTACCACCGATGAGCTTATTCCCTCAGGTGAAACCTCATCCTACCGCTCCAATCCCTTGAAATTAGCTGAATTTGCTCTTTCACGCCGTGAGCCTGAATATGTAAACCGTGCCAAGGCAGTAGCCGCCGAAGAAAAGAAGAGAAGAGAAAGCGTTTCCGAGGAAGTAAATGCCGTTCTCTCTAAAGTATGCGATAACGCAGACGAAACAGCAAAGCATACCCAGTTCGGCTCCTGCGTATTTGCCTGCCGTCCCGGTGACGGCTCCGCCCGTGAGCAGGCGGCATCCTGCCAGAAGGTATTGGGCGGCTTCGGTAATATCTGCTATGAATTTGCAACCAAGCGCTACAGAAGCAACTGCATTAACTGGGGTATTCTTCCCTTTACCATCGATAAGGACAGAGAGTTCAACTATAATCACGGTGATTATGTTTTCGTTCCCGGTATCAGAGATGCCATCAAAAACGGCAGGGAAGAAATTCCCGCCAAGGTAATTACCGGAAATGGAGTTGAGGACATCACACTTTATGTAAAGGGTCTTACCGAGGAAGAAAAAACCATTATTCTCGAAGGCTGTCTTATGAATTATTACAAAGCACAGATGAAATAATAGTATTATCTTTGTTAGGTATTTATCAAAAAAGTTTGGCTTAACCCCTTTACTTTTCAGCTTCTCTGTGTTATAATCTTCAAGCATTGTGCCGATTTCTCGGTTTGCGGGTAAAAATTCACCTGCCGCACACTGGGGATCAGGCGAATGAAATATTTTTATGAGGTGAAAAACCATGATGACAAAAGAACAGAAAACAGCAATTATCAAAGAATACGCTGCTCATGAGGGCGACACAGGTTCACCCGAGGTACAGATTGCTCTTCTTACCTACAGAATCAACAATCTTACCGAGCACCTTAAGACCAACAAGAAGGACCATCACTCACGCAGAGGTCTTCTTATGATGGTTGGTCAGAGAAGAAACCTTCTTGCATACCTTCAGAAGAACGACATCGAAAGATACCGTTCAATCATTGCAAGACTCGGTATCCGTAAGTAATTGCATTTTGGGCAGACATGAATTATATCGTGTCTGCCTTTTTTCCGTCAATGACATAAGGCAGTATCCATATAGGGTTAGCACTAAATTGAGTTTTAACATCTGTTAAGGCTGAATTTATTGCTAAACCTCTGCCTTGTGTTTAAAATAAAATACTAAAAAAGCGAGGTAGAAAAAATGTTTCCCGAATTCAGAAAATTTGAAACAACTTTAGCAGGCAGACCTCTCGTAGTAGAAACAGGCAAAATGGCAGGTCTTGCAGGCGGCTCATGTCTTATCAGATATGGCGAAACAGAGGTTCTTTGTACAGCTACTATGGCTGCAAAGCCCAGAGAAGGCGTTGACTTCTTCCCTCTCTCTGTTGACTTCGAAGAAAAGCTTTACTCCGTAGGCCGTATTCCCGGCTCCTTCCAGAGAAGAGAGGGCAAGGCAAGCGAAAAGGCTACTCTTTCCTCCCGTGTTATCGACAGACCTATCCGTCCTCTTTTCCCCAAGGATATGAGAAACGATGTAGGTGTCGTAGCTACTGTTATGTCCGTAGATCAGGACTGCCTCCCCGAAATCACAGCTATGATCGGTGTTTCCGTCGCTATTTCTATTTCAGAGATTCCCTGGGACGGCCCTATCAGCGGTGTTTCCGTAGGTTTGGTTGACGGCAAGTTCGTTATCAACCCCACCGAGGCTGAAAGAGCAAAGAGCGAAATGGCTGTTACCGTAGCTTCCACAGCAGACCTTGTAGCTATGATTGAAGCAGGCGCTAACGAGGTTGACAACGAAACTATGTTCGACGGTATTATGTATGCTCATAAGGTTAACCAGGAAATCGTCGAATTTATCAAGGGTATCCAGAAGGAAATCGGTAAGGAAAAGGTTCCCTTTGAATCACAGGATCCCGCACCCGAAATGTTCGAGGCTATCAAGGAATTTGCTATTGACGATGTTAAGTTTGCTCTTGACACCGACGATAAGAGAGTCCGTGACGAAAGACTCAAGCCCGTATACGAAAAGGTACACGAAAGATTTGACGAGGAATATGCCGATACAGTAGAAAAGATCGACGAATGTCTCTACAAGCTCCAGAAGTTCGTAGTAAGACGCTGGCTCCTCGACGAAGGTAAGCGTGTAGACGGCAGAGGCATCAACGATATGCGTCCCCTCGATGCACAGGTTGACCTTCTTTCCAGAGTACACGGCTCAGGTATGTTCACCCGCGGTCAGACACAGGTTCTCACAGTAACCACTCTCGGACCTATGAGCGATGCACAGCTTTTAGACGGTCTTGACAACGAAGAAAGCAAGAGATACATCCACCACTATAATTTCCCCTCATACTCTGTAGGTGAAACCAAGCCCTCCAGAGGCCCCGGCAGAAGAGAAATCGGTCACGGTGCTCTGGCTGAAAGAGCTCTCGTTCCCGTTATTCCCTCAGTAGAGGAATTCCCCTATACCATCAGACTCGTTTCCGAGGTTCTTTCCTCAAACGGCTCTACCTCACAGGCCTCCATCTGTGGCTCCACACTTTCACTTATGGCAGCAGGTGTTCCCATCAAGGCTCCCGTAGCA
>JAFSDF010000044.1 GCA_017436375.1 Clostridia bacterium
GGTTTCTTTCGGTATTGAACTACCAAAGAAACCCTTTAAAACTGTAAAAATCAGCAAAAGCAGGCAAAAACAAGGTTTTTGCGTTTTATGCTATAAACAAACCTCGCCCTCGGAGTACCTTTGTACGCCGTCGGGTAAACCAAAATAAAGCTGAACGCTTTATTTTGGCTCGGTTTGTTCATTCTGCGCATTTTTTCCTAGCTCCTAAAAAGGGGATGTAAAAAAACGAGTTTTTTTACATCCCCTTTTTGTCTGTTAAAATTAAGTCGAAAAATTCAAAGAATAATCTTCTAATATATTATTGATTTCTTCTTCCTTCTCATAGAAAACATTATCACATTTTTCTAAATTTTCTGCCGCTTTTTCGTCCTCTTCATTTTCTTCCAAGGCTATATATGCCTCGTATGCTTTTCTTAAATTTTCTTTCAGTTCAGGTGATAAGAGCTGTCCGAGAGCAGACATTTCTTTCTGTAAATCACCTGTATTACCGATATTCAGAAAATATTGGTCGTGACCGCCGTTATTTATTTCACTCTGATAGGTCATAAGCTCTGTGTAGGGCGACTCGGTTTCACCTTCTGTCCATAAATCCCACATTTTATTCCATCTGAGCTGTTCTTCTGTCAGCTCGGTCTTCTTTTTTCTGAACATATCAAATAAACCCATATAATCACCCTCCTGTAAGCTTTAGATTACCCTGTCTGTAATCTGCATATTTTTCATTTAAATTCGGCGGCGTATAACTTTCTCATTTCCGAAGTCTCACCCGCGATTTCGCATTCCGAAATTCCGCATTCCGAATTAACCAAAGCACGGTTTGCCGTTTCTGAACTCCAGCTTCTGCACATAGGTCAGTCTGGGGGTGTTGTCGAACTCCATTTCGCGGTTTGCGTGGAATACTGTGTAAATGTCTCCGTTATCTCTGTAAAGGAAGCTGCAGTGGCCAGCATTATAAATTTCCTTAAGAGGTCTGTGATAGGACACACGGACAGGGCTCTTTTTCCAGCTTGCCTTATCCATAACATCTCCGCCCTTATAGGTGAGCATACCCATACAGTAGTGATCCGAGGAAAATCCGCTGGCGGAATAAACAATGAAAAGGTCATCACCGTTATAAAGAACCGCAGGGCCTTCATTTACGGGCCAGCCGCGTTTTTCCCAGCTGTATTTCGGGTAAGAAATCTCCACAGCCTCACCCTTGAGAGTATAGGGATTTTCCATTTCGCAGATGTAAAGAGCCTGATTACCCACATCTCTGTAGGCCGAGCATACATAATAGAGCTTTCCGTCCTTTTGCAGATAAGTGCCGTCGATATTGTTGAGTCCGTTAGGAGCAAGAATACCCTTGAAGGTGTAGTCGCTCATAATATCCTCGCTTTCACTTTCCAAAACGAAGGCATAGCGATAGTAGTCGTTGTCCTCTTTGTCGGGACCTCCGATGGGCATAGAGCCCTTAGGCACTGCATTTTTATCGAAAAGTGCGGCGGCGATAATGTACCATCTGTCACCGATTTTATGAATTTCGGGTGCCCAGATGTCAGCAACGGTTCCGTTTTCACCGCACCAGAAAACCACCTTCTTTTCCAAATATTCCGAGGCATCATCGAAGGCTTTGATTTTTATGATATCGACTCCTCCGCCCGTGGTATAGGTGTAGTAAGCTTCGCCCTCATACTCGACGATAAAAGGATCTCCGCCATTTACCTCATCGATGGGGTAATCCTCATCGTTGGCAAGGGTAATACCGAAAAATGTAATGATCGTGGCAAGCACTGCCGCTATAGTTTTTATGAAGTTTGACATAATCAGCCTCCTATCATTTCTTCGAGTATCTCTGCCGCATCCTCCACGACCTTAAGGCAGGGACGCTTTCTGTAGTACTCTGCCGTTCTGTCGTCGGGCTTTGCGGTATTTTCCATTTTTACGCCTAATTTCAGTATTTCACGGCAAACAACCGATGAATGTCTTTCACAAAAGCGTGAGGAAAACTCTCTCACAAGCTCATAATTTCTCATTTTGCTTTCGTTGTCACTTCCGTCGACGGGGGCACAGATACTGCCTAAAACCATAGCCGAGGCAGACACGGCACCGCATACCTCTCTCATTCTGCCCACGCCTCCGCCGAGACCGGCAGAGATTTTTTTTGCCGTCTCCTCATCCAGACCAAATCGGTCAGCAAAGGCACAGAAAACGGACTGCGAACAGTTAAAGCCTTCGAGAAAATAGCTTCGTGCTTTTTCTTTAGGTGTCATTTTTATTCTCCTTTCAGAAATCCGATAAGAGCTTGTGCTGAATTCTCGGTAAGCTCTACCGTAAACTCAGCATCTCTCATATTCTGCAGATAATGGGCATCCGATGAGCGGATAAGGAGCTTTCCCTCCAGAGCGGGATATTTTTTTCTCCATTCATTTTCGTCTGCATTCGGCGTAAGCTCAAAGGCATTTACCCCGAGTGTATCGGGAAAGTCACCCAGAGCACTGATAATACTGTAGGACTCTCTGTCTATGTGTGCAGGATAGCAAACTCCGTCATATTCTCTGACGAGGGAGGGCAGCTCATCTATGCTCACCGAGGAAGCGAGAGTGAGCAGAATTTCTTCCTTACCGAGAATTCCGTCCTCAGTATCCATAATCAGCTGCTCGCCGAAAATTTCCTCCTTATTCTTTACGGGAGGCATAGTCGTTTTTATGAAACGGCTGAATTCCACAGCCTTCTCCACAGTCGGAAAAAGGCAGACATTGTGTATTTCTTCACTCGTACATAATTCCATGCCGGGCACTACCGTAAGACCGATGTCATTGCCGATTTTTACGGCACTTTCACAGTTTTCTGCACTGTTATGATCAGTCAGAGCGATTATGTCGTAGCCTAAAAGCTTCGCCATATTGACCAGATTATAGGGAGACATATCATTATCCCCACAGGGAGACAGACAGGAGTGAAGATGTAAATCGTAATAAAGCTTCATATCAGCTCAGATATTTCCACAGAAAGCTCATAAGCATTTCTGTCACAGGAAAGGAAGGTTACTCCCTGCTGCAGAGCCTTTTCCTTCGCCGTGTCATCGAGAGGAGCGTTTTCCGTCAGAACGATGCAGGCACAGTCAGAAAGAACAGCCACGGCTACTGCATTCACATTACCCATAACCGTAAGCCACACATCTCCCTCCCCGGCTCTGGACATAACCCATGAGAGAAGATCACCGCTGTAGCAGCCTGTAGCCTCTCTGGAAAGGTCTCCCTCAGTAAGAATCTTTAAGTTAAGTTTGTCAGCTAATTCTTTAACGGTCATTGTTTTCTTCACCCGAATCCTCTGTAATAATTTTATCCCTGAAGGGAAGCGGAAGCCAGTCCTCTCCCTCACTGTGATGCTCATCCTTAAATCTCTTTATCAGACAGTCACTTTCACTTGCATAGCCTCTTACGATGTCGTCTGCCAGCGCACGGCAGGAGGGAGCACCGCATATACCGCAGTCAAGACCGGGCAGAGAAGCCTCTATTTCACGGAGCTTGGACATCATTCTCATGGCCTTGATAACATTATCTGCCAGCTTCATAGCCGGTGAAGGTGTCAGCTCCTTGGTCCATGCAAGTGAGTCAAGATCAAAATCGCTTTCTATACTGTTACAGGAAACAGGCATAAACTTTCTGAGTCTCTGTATTCTCGCTTTCGCCACATAGGGATTTTCCACTGTGAGAACACCGCCCACACAGCCGCCCGTACAGCAGTTAAGCTCAATAAAATCGAGGTCGTTGAGCTTTTCGTCCTCCAGCTCCTCTAAAACCTTGATAACATTTTCTATTCCGTCAGCGGCAAGATATCTTTCCTTCAGTAGTCCGGCCGCTTCACCGCCGCTGCTTGCCCAGCCTACACCGATAATGCCCGAATCGTTGAGAGGCTCTACCTCCTCGGGCTTCAATTTATCCATAGTCTGCAAAAGAACGGGATAAATATCCTTTATGGCGAAGGCTCCGTTAATGCCCGAGCCCTCATAGCACAGTGGCGAACGAATGGCAGTTCTTTTGGCAGGACAGGGAGAGATAAAGAATACGCCTATGTCTTCATCAGGAAGTCCTGTTTCCTTTCTGGCCTCTTCTCTGGCCGTTTTGGCCGCTATATCTATAGGTGCGCACAGAGGCAGAAGATTAGGAATGAGATTGGGAAAGCGGGTTCTGATGAGCCTTACCACGGCAGGACAAGCCACGGAAATGGCAGGCTTTTTCAGCTCACCCGTATCAAACATCATTCTGGTGGCACTGCTTATAAATTCAGCACCCTTACTGACCTCCGTCACCTGATCAAATCCCATTTTCTTAAGTCCCGTAAGGACATAATCCACATTTTCCAGATTATTGAACTGACCGTAAAGCGCAGGCGCAGCAAGTGCTATCCTGTGCTTATAGCGTAATATTTCATTGAAATGCTCAGTTACCGCGTATTTGGCATGATGGGGACATACCCTGATACATTCGCCGCAGTCAATACAGCGGTCTGAGATTATGTAAGCCTTTTTATTTCTTACTCTTATTGCCTCAGTAGGGCAACGCTTTATACAGTTTGTGCAGCCCTGACATTTATCCGCATCAAGACGCACCGAATGAAATGTTATTGCCATAAGAAAATCCTTTCTTGCAGAATGGCGGTAGCGGATTTATCACGATATGTTATCCGAATTTTTATGCATAGAAAATGTATGGTAAAAAGTAAATATTATAAAAGATTTTTCGCTACGCTCAAAATGACAAATCAGTCCGGCGGTGTAACGGTAAACTCATAGTTTTACCTTACACGGATACAGTTCGGAGCTTTGCTCCCCTTCATTCTGCATTTTGCATTCTGCATTCTGCATTTACTGAATATGCACACGCAAGTTCAGCGTGGTTCCCACGCCGAGCTCCGTATCGATAGAAAATTCATCGGTATACTTTTTAATATTCGGCAAGCCCATACCTGCACCAAAGCCGAGAGTTCGGATATTATCGGGAGCGGTAGAGTAGCCTTCCTTCATCGCCAGCTCCACATTTTCGATACCGGGACCCTCATCCCTGAGAGTCATAATTATATCCTCGCCGGTGATTTCTACATCGATTTCTCCGCCGTTGGCATGGATAACCATATTAATTTCGCCCTCATACATAGCGATAGAAACATTTCTGATAACAGCGGGGGAAACACCCAGCTCCTTGAGCGTACGCTTGACATCACCTGAAGCGGCACCTGCTCTAGTAAAGTCGTCACCGGGAACTATGTAATGAAGCTTGATGCTTTCTTCCATTATTTTCCGCTACCCCCTCTCAGTCCTGCAGAATAAAGCTTACCGCAGGCTGTGAACATTTCCAGCTCAGTGCAGATCATAACCATATCTCTGTCCTCAGCCATTTCTATCATCTGCAGAGTAGGTCTTTTTCCTCTGACGAAAATAATGCAGTGCATATCCATCATTTCGGCTGTACGCACCACCTGAGGGTTGACGAGACCTGTCAGCAGAGTAGCCTGTTCCTTTACAAAGGCCAGAACATCGCTCATCATATCGCTTCCGCAGGCAGCATTGACCTGAGTATCCGTAAGGTCTGCACGGCAGATAATTTCGCCCTCTAAAATGTCACATATTTCACTGATTTTCATATCTTTTCCTCCAGTTTATAAAAAAGGCACAGGAATCACCTATGCCCGTTTTTTATATATTTTCAAAATTAGCCTTTTCTATTTCCTTGGAAATAATGTCCACGGCCAGATTCCACACTGTTTTACCCGCTTCAACGAAGCCTTCTTTATTTTTCACTGAGCAGAGCATAGCGAAAGCCTCACCGATATGTGCGCTCAGGTCTCCGCCCTTCTGTATGGCAAGATAGTAGAAGGTAAAGGCGGCACCGTTCGAAATATTCGAATAAAAGCCCGGAGAGTTTTTCTGTATGATCTCATACATAGTAGCGATAGCTGTGGTAGATACCACCTCGCAGGGACATTCTATCTGCAAAAGGGTTTCGCAGGCGAAAACCAGAAGCACCTTTATCTGATAAAGAATGTCGGGAGCAAAATATTTAGGGGCGAGATGCTCCTTCACATCCACAACGAGTCCTTCGTCGCCTGTGGGGGTTATCGTGCCCAGAATACTGCCCAGAGCCTTTGCCTTGTCAATATTGCCGTTTGCACGGTGTGCAATGACATTATTGAAGGTGTTGCTCAGATCAGCCGCCTTATTAAGCTCCTTTTTGCTTACATAAATTTTTACATCGCTTTCGCTCATAGTGTTCTCCTTGGTTGAATTATTTATCCGCGAAGGTTATTTGGTTGCCTCCGCTTCGAGTTTTTTCTGTTTTCTGCGTTTTTTTGCCTTATAGGAAAGAAGGGCCGCTACAGCATCCTCATCGGGACCGTATTCGCCGAGCTTTATGGGATAAGCGTTATATGCACCGTGGAAGTCACTGCCGCCTGTCATAACCAGACCGTGCTTTACGGCAGTTTCCTTCAGAAGCTCCTGCTGCTCGGGAGTGTTTTCGGGGTGCCATACCTCCACACCGTCGAGTCCCTGAGGGATAAGCTCCTCTAAAAGCTCGAAATTATAGTAAAAGCCGGGATGAGCCAGAACAGCGATACCGCCCGCCTCATGAATAGCCTCGATTATCTCTGTGGGCTCGGGATATTTGCATTCCATGAGAACATTCATTCTCGACTCTCTGGTAAAGAGCATCTTATAAAGATCACCGAAAACAGAGGTAGTATAACCACATTCCATCAGAGCCTGCATAATGTGCTGTTTATAGATGTTTGTGGAGCCCTGACAGCATTTGGCGATAAATTCGGGGGTAACGGGGAATTTGTTACAGACCTTCATCACCATAAGCTGAGCTGCTCTTTTTCTCTTTAAGGAATTGCTTTTGCACAGTCCCTCAAGCCGCTCAGGTCTGTCGGGAAGATAGCAAAGAATGTGTGCTTTTGCATTTCTTTTAGAGTCTGTAGCCGAAAATTCCACGGCAGGGATAACATTTATGCCGTGTCTTTTACCGATAAGCTCCGCTCTGACGGTACCTGCCAGACAGTCATGGTCCGTGATGGCAAGAGTGGTTATTCCGCTGTTTTTGGCTAAAACGATGAGATCGTCTATACCCATAGTACCGTCGGAAAGTTTCGTGTGACAGTGTAAATCTGCTTTCATTTTTTTACGCCCCGTTTCTTTTCTGTGCCTTGGTATTTCCCTCTCCGCGGGTAAATACTCTGAAAAAAGGTAAAAGTACCTCTATGTTACAATACACTAATAATTATACTACCCCGAAAAATCTTTTTCAAGACCTTCGGGGTATTTTTTTTAACATTTGACAGAGATTTCGCGGAATTTTCCTCTCACCACCGGCTGTCGTCCTCCAGAAGCCTGAGCACTATACTTTCCAGCAGCTCTGTAAGACAGCTTTCCTTTCTGTCGTTCATTTCACGGTAATCCTCTACAGAGCAGTCATCGGCATCATCGCTTATCTTTCTGACAGAAAGCATCGGTACACCGCACTTTTCACACACGGAGGCGATGGCGGCAGTTTCCATATCAAAGGCTCCGATACCGAAGGTGTCAAAATAAAGCTTTTTCCTCACTGCATCAGCCAGAAATACATCTCCCGTTCCCGTCTTTGCCTTAATTACACCCTTGCTCTCGAGAGCATAGGAAAGAAGCACTTCGTCAGCCTTAAGGACATACTCCTGTCCGTCGGGCTTTACTCCGAGTCCGTAGCCGATGGCTGTCAGATCGTAATCGCACTCCACATGGCTTTCTGCTGCTATCATATCCTCTCTCCTGAGTCCGCTTACGGCTCCCGAAAGGCCTGCATTGAGAATATATTCAGCCGACCTGTCGCTTATGAGAAAGGAGGTAGCAGAGGCGGCGTTCACCTTACCGATGCCGCATTTCACTCCGGTGATTACAAGCTGTCTGTCGCCCTTATTCAGAGTGAAGGTAACCGCATCATTACCTCTGAGAATAAACTCCTTGCCACCCTTTTCCTTGGCATATTCCAGAAAAGGACTGTACTCCATGCTGTCCGCAAAAACCATACCTATATTTTTAATCATTTTTACTGCATCCTTTCAGTGATTTTTAGACTATTATACAGCAAATTCACCGTTTATGTCAACGGAAAGAAAGAAGCATAGAATAAAGGTGAGAGGATAGTTTTTTCCGTATTGAGTCAACAAATCCGCAAAGGCGGTCGTCGGTGGCTCCGGCCTTAAGAACAGCCGGCGGTGCAGCTCTGCTGTCCGTCTTTGCTTTTTTATTTTTTCCTATTGCATATTAAATTTTTTTCTGCTATAATTTTACAAAGGAATGAATATTTCAAGGAGGTAACACTAATGAAAAATAAACATTTAGCCTTATTTATGGCTCTTATTATGTGCTTTTCTCTCGTTTTCGGTGCCGCAGCGGCTACAGAAGGTGAGCAGATTCTCCCGTCTGAGGTCGTAACTCCCACAGAAAAGGATGACATCGCAGATAAGGTAGGCGATGTTCTCGGTGATGCAGCCGGAGACAAATTCAGCGAGGTCGGTGAGGACATTATGGGCGGTGTCGAGCAGGCACACGGTTTTCTCGCTTCCCTGATGAAAATAGTCGATAACTTAAAGGTTTTCTTTGCTAACCTCATCAATACCATCTTCCCCATGTTCAATATCGGTATGGGTGATTCACTGTTCCGCTGAGTCTACATAAAAACATTTCGGTAATGCTTTTTCGTATTACCGAATTTTTTTGGCAAATGCTATAGATATATGCTTTCTGCGAGGATAAAGAATATGATAAAGTTTTTCAAGTCGGGACTGCCCTACTTCAGGCGTATGCTGGTGGTGGCTGTTCCCATTATGATTCAGTCGGGTGTCACAAACTTCGTAAGTATGCTCGATAATATTATGGTCGGCCAGGTGGGCACACTCGAAATGTCCGGTGTATCCATCGTAAACCAGCTTATGGTAGTTTTTAACCTCTGCATTTTCGGTGCTATGTCAGGAGCAGGTATTTTTACAGCTCAGTTTTACGGCAAAAAGGATGATGCAGGTGTAAAAAACACTATGCAGTACAAGCTTATGTTTGCTCTGCTTCTGACAGCAGTGGGCATAGCCGCCTTCGTAACCTCAGGAGACAGACTCATCGGTGCCTATCTGCAGGGTGAAGCCGCAGAGGGAGAAAGAGAGCTTGTAGCCTCTTATGCGGCAGAATATCTGCAAATTATGCTGACAGGACTTCTTCCCTTTGCCCTGTCTCAGGCTTATGCCAGCACCCTGCGTGAGACAAACGACAGAGTTATACCGATGATTTCCACAGTTACGGCAGTTTTTACAAATCTTATTCTGAACTACATTCTTATCTTCGGTCACTTCGGCGCACCTGCTATGGGTATAAACGGAGCCGCCGTCGCCACGGTAATTTCACGCTTCGTGGAGCTGGCCATTCTCGTAGTGTGGGCGCATACACATAAAGGAAAATACCCCTTCATCAGAAGTCTTTTCTCCTCGAGCACCCTCACAAGAGAGCTGCTCGGGAAAATTACTCTTATTTCCCTTCCGCTTCTCATAAACGAGGCTCTCTGGTCAGCAGGCATGGCTATGCTGAATCAGTGCTACTCCGTGAGAGGACTCGATGTGGTTGCGGCGGTAAATATCCTTTCCACCATCAGCAATGTTTTCAATGTGGCTTTCGTTTCCTTCGGCTCTGCCATCGGCATTATCTTAAGCCAGATGCTCGGTGCAGGAGAAAAGCATCAGGCTAAAAAAGCAAGCACAAGACTGCTGTTTTTTGCTGTAGCCACCACAGTTTTTATTGCCGTAACGATGATTATTTTCGCCCCTGTTTTCCCGAAAATATACAAAACAAGTGACGAAATCCGCACTCTTGCTGCTACTCTTATCTCCGTAGCAGCACTGTTTATGCCTGTAAATGCCTTCACTAACGCCTGCTATTTCACTCTGCGCTCAGGCGGAAAAACGGTGATTACCTTCATTTTCGACAGTGGCTTCGTGTGGCTGGTCTCGGTACCTCTCGCCTTTATTCTGAGCCGCTTCACCTCAGTCCCTATCGTGCCGATGTACTTCATCATCCTCTCTGCCGACATTATCAAATGTATTCTCGGCTTCACCTTTATGAAAAAGGGTGTGTGGCTGAATACGGTGGTTAATTAATTCGGAATGCGGAATGCGAAATGGGCGTGTAGGGCTTCGGGAATGAGAAAATGATACACCGCCAAATTAAACGCTAAGTGCTAAATGCAAAACGCTAAACGGGCGGGTAAGGCTTTGGAAATAAAGAAATGATAGTCCGCCGGTTTTATCTCATAATATAACGAAAACTCCCCATCACCGTGGGGAGTTACATTATTTACAATAGTTGTATGAGAGAACGAGGAGAATACTATGAGGTTATTTGTAGAATTCAAAAAACTCTTCATATATCCTTCCCGATTGTTCTTCGTCATCCCAGGACAACGGACCATCGGCATAAGTCAAAATATCAAAAGGTTCTGTTGACTGTAATTTCTCTGGCAAATACCGCCATAAAGAATAACACTTTCTCCCGAAAACTTTAATCGGAAAAATATTTGATTGATATATTATTTTCAGATTATCAAGCAAGCACTTTCCGAAGTTGTCAACAGAGCCAAAAAATTATGGGGACACGGCAAGCCGTGTCCCCATAATTTTCTCTGTAAAAGTGGCGGACTGTCTTTTCCTTTTATTCGAAGTATATCCCGCCCGTTTAGCGTTTTGCATTTAGCACTTAGCGTTTAATTTGGCGGTGCATCACTTTTTCATTCCCGAAGTCCTATATGCCCGTTCCGCATTCCGCATTTTGCATTCTGCATTTAACAGATTTTCACACCGTGAAAATCTGTTATTTCTGTCCGTAATAAGCATTCGGTCCGTGCTTTCTCATATAGTGCTTATCGAGAAGATACTGCTCGATAGGTCTCTTTTCACCGCTTATCATTTCAGCGTGATATGCCATATTTGCCACTGTTTCCATAACCACTGCATTATGTACGGCTTCCTTTGGATTTTTACCCCAGGCGAAGGGACCGTGCTTATAGACCACTACACCGGGTACCGCCATAGGATCTATACCCTCAAAGGCCTCGATGATAACTGTGCCTGTTTCCTTTTCGTAGGCTCTCTCCACCTCTTCAGGTGTAAGCTGACGGGTACAGGGAATGGGGCCGTAGAAATAATCGGCATGGGTAGTGCCGTAGGCAGGAATGCTTCTGCCCGCCTGTGCCCAGGAGGTAGCCCAGGCAGAGTGGGTGTGGATAACACCGCCTATTTTCGGAAAAGCCTTGTAAAGCTCGATATGGGTGGGGGTGTCAGAGGAGGGATTGAGCTTTCCCTCGACCACATTACCGTCAAGATCCACTACGACCATATCTTCGGCAGTCATAACATCATATTCCACACCGCTGGGCTTTATAACAATGAGTCCCTTTTCTCTGTCAATACCGCTGACATTACCCCATGTAAAGGTAACCAGTCCGTAGGCAGGGAGGCTTAAATTTGCCTCAAGGACTTCCTTTTTGAGCTGTTCTAACATAGAAAATCATTCCTTTTCACTTTTTTGTGTATTATATTATTTCACCGGTTCTTTGTCAAGATAAAAGTGGTAACGCTGTTTGCTTTAAGTAAGGCCTTAAGGCTTTTTTTACCGAGGCCGTCGCATAAAGCTTCAGCCCAGTGCTCACCGTCTTTTATACCTCCTGAGGTGCGGACAGCCTCCACCGAAGTAAAGTCCGGCAAATTATCGAATACAAACTCCGCTTCCGTGTCCTTTTCCTTCGGATTTACGGCAACGATAATTAGTCTTTCGGCTTTCTCATCATAAGCACACAGGGAGCGCTTATCCGTAAGAAGAATTTTCATTCCCGGTCTTATATAGCGTGAGAACTGACCGAAGGCATAATATTTCTGTGTGAGAATATATTCCTCTGAGTCCATCTCTGCCACAGCACAGCCCCAGTAGCCTTTATTGAGGTCAAACATACAGGGCATATCCCTTCTGCCGAGGTAGTCCTTCTGAGAAATATAGCTCGCCACTATCTGCCATATCACCCAGGCGGAAGGCTTAAGGATGTACATATCCTCGATTATTTTTTCTGCCAGCCATAGGGCAGGAGCCATCTCTCCCGCGTTTTCACCGCTTTCCGAGGACCAATCCGTTTCCGTCATCCACAGGTCAATGTCTGTCCTGCGGCAGAGATCGCCGATTTTCGGCTTGGCTCTTTCATAGGTGTGGGTGCTGATACGGTCGATCACACTCAGAGCGTCAGCTGAAAGAGCGGCGAAGGATTTGGCCGCACGGCTTGAATTGGTTTCGTCGCTTGCCGTAAGGTCAGTGCTGCCGAGTGCGTATTTTCTCATCGCTCTTTTCACGGCAACTAAAAGCTCGCTCTGTCTTTTACCCGGTGATACATGACAGCCCTCCTGCTTAGGACTGTCTTTATACCAATAATTTGAATAAGGCTCATTCATAGGGGCGAGTGAATGTACCTTGATGCCCTTTTCTCTCTGAATGTAGTCTGTCACATGGGCAAGATATTCAGCAAAAGCCTCTACACTGTCCCTTCGGAGATTATTGCAGTTAGGATTTCTGTGTCCGGAGGAGCAGCCGCTTACCGTCATAAAGTAGGGCGGTGAATTTGAAAAAGCCTCCACATAAGCATCCTCTCCCGAGGCTCTGTAACAGGCTTCAAGCACATCAAGCTGTCTTTTATCCGCTTCATAATTCCAGCTCAGCTCCCCTGTCTCCGTGTTTTTTTCCAGAAAGCCGGGCATCATAGAATCCGTGCGCTGAATATGGGTATGTGTCGGATCGTCGCCGCCGCCGATATTATAGCGCATTATGTTAAGCCCCAGACCTTTTTCCTTGTCAAAGAAAAGCTCAGCCGCATCCCTTGTAAGCTTTTTACTGCCACCGACACGGTTTGCCCACCAGCACAGACTTGTACCCCAGCCCTTAAAGCTGCCGTCACCGGTGGTTATCTGATTATTTAATGATACTGTTGTTTTAGTCATAGCTTCTCCTTTATAAAGCAAAAAAAGACCGCAATGCGGTCTTTTTTCTGTTACATCATTTCGTGGAATTCCTCTTCAGAGAGAATTTCTACGCCCTTATCCATAAGCACCTTTGCGGCAGCATCGTTATCTGCGACGCGGAGAATAACATAAGCCTTTTCACTCTTGCGGGTAATGAAGGCATACATATACTCCACATCAATATCTGCGTCAGCTAAAATCTGCATAGGAACTGAAAACGCACCGGGAGTATCGTCGATACCTACAGCAATAACATTGGTAACGGAAACGGTGATGCCCTTTTCCTTGAGTGCGACAGCAGCCTCATCAGGCTTATTTACGATAAGGCGGAGAATACCGAAGTCAGTGGTATCGGCTATGGAAAGAGCACGGATATCCACGCCTGCGGCGGCTATGGCCTTAGTAATTTCAGCGAGTCTGCCTCTTTTATTTTCAACAAAAATAGAAAGCTGTTTAATAATCATAGGTTTTCTCCTTTTCTGCGGTTTATATTTTAATTATATTATCAAAACTTGCGGTTGTCAATAACTCTCTTGGCCTTGCCCTCACTTCTGGGAAGTGTACCGGGAGCCATAAGACTTACCTTGGCATGGATATTAAGAGTGGACTGGAGAGCGGCCTCGATCCTCTTTTCCTCAGCCTCCATACCCTTAACTGTATCGGAGAACATATCGGGAGACATTTCCACCTGAACCTCCATCAGGTCAAGATTATTCTTTCTATCGACGATAATGAGATAATTGGGTGCCATATTGAGAGAAAGAAGCACATGCTCTACCTGTGAGGGGAAGACATTTACGCCGCGGATAATGAGCATATCATCACTTCTGCCGCGGGGCTTGGTCATTCTGACGGTGGTTCTGCCGCAGGCACAGGTTTCTCTGGTCAGTGCGCAGATATCACGGGTACGGTATCTTACGAGAGGAAGAGCCTCCTTACCGATACAGGTGAAAACAAGCTCGCCGTACTGTCCATCGGGAAGCACCTCTAGAGTATCGGGATCGATAACCTCGGGATAGAAGAAATCCTCACATACATGCATACCGTTCTGACATTCGCAGTCATAGGAAACACCGGGACCGGCGATTTCGGAAAGGCCGTAAATATCGTATGCCTTGATAGCTAAAAGCTCCTCGATCTGCTTTCTCATTTCCTCTGTCCAGGGCTCGGCACCAAAGATACCTGCACGGACGGGGAGAGTTTTCGGATCGATACCCATATCACGGATAGTCTCACCGATAAACATAGCGTAGGAAGGAGTACAGCAGATGATATCCGACCGGAAATCCTGCAGCATCTGAATCTGTCTGCTGGTGTTACCTGTGGAGGCAGGAAGTGCTGTGGCACCTAATTTTTCCGCACCGTAATGAAGACCTAAGCCACCGGTAAAAAGTCCGTAGCCGTAGGATACATGAACTGTGTCGTTATTGGTACCGCCTGCAGCGGAGAGAGCACGGGCGGCACCCTCTGCCCATACATCGATGTCGTGCTGAGTATAGCCGACTACGGTGGGCTTACCTGTAGTACCCGAGGAAGCGTGAATACGGACTAAATCACCCTTGGGTACTGCAAAAAGACCGAAGGGATAATTATCACGAAGGTCCGTCTTTACGGTAAAGGGAAGCTTCACTATATCATCGATAGAGTGAATATCCTCAGGCTTAAGCCCGATTTCGTCAAACTTCGCCTTATAAAAAGGTACATTTTCATAGGCGTTTTTGACCATTTTGATGAGTCTTGCTGACTGAAGTGCGTGGAGATAGTCTCTCGAGGCACACTCAATCTCAGGGTTGTAAATTGGCATTATTTATCATCCTTTCGGCTTTTAGTCTGCGACTAAAAATGCAGAATGCAAAATGCAAAATGCAGAATATCTGTCGCGGATTTGCATTAATAAAAAAATTAAAGGTTAATTACCGCAGATATAACCGTGCGATAAAGGGTAAAGAGTAATCATAATTTGGCGGTGCAAAGCCTGTTTTTACGAATATAACCGGAGCGAAGCTCCCCGCTGTTATGCATTCTGCATTCAAACAGCGTTCTTTATTTATAAAGCTTAACTATTATATCCCAGCTCAAAGGCCTTCAGATTAGTCTCCACTGTCTTCGGCGGGACCGTAGATTTAATGATGTCGAGCCACATTTCCTTATCTGTACCGAGGAAGCGGGCGGCGGCGCCGAGCAGAACAATGTTGGCGCATTTAGCCGTACCTGCCTCGAGAGCCTTTTCCAGAGCATCCACTGCTACGAGCTTAATGCCCTTGTCAGCTATCTTACCTAAAATGTTTCCGGGATATTCTGCCTTACCCATAATTACGGGCATAGGATCAATTTTCTGCGTGCTGGAGATGAGGACACCGTCCTTTTTCAGATAAGAGAGCCAGCGTGCACTCTCTAACTGCTCAAAGGAAATAATGATGTCTGCCTCTCCCTTTTCGATTACGGGAGAATAGACCTTTTCACCGTAGCGTACATAGGTTACCACGCTTCCGCCTCTCTGGCTCATGCCGTGAACCTCGCTCACCTTTACATCGAAGCCCTGCTGAAGGAAGCACTTACCCATTAGCTTGGATGCTAAAAGAGTACCCTGACCGCCGACACCGACAATAAGAATGTTTTTAACCTCCATCAGTTATTCTCCTTTCTCTATAGCGCCGAATTTACATGCCGCGGCACAGACACCGCAGCCGACGCACTGTGTATTATCGATAAGAGCCAAGGGCTTTCCGTTTTCTCTCTTGGTAAAGGAAAGAGCGGGACAGCCTACATTGAGGCACGCCTTACAGCCGATACACTTGTCAGAGTTTATTTTGACAGGTGCTGAGTGCTTCACTGTTTTGAGAAGAGCACAGGGGCGTCTTGATATAATAAGTGAGGGGGCCTTTTTGCCGAGCTCCTCCTTGACGACTGCTTTGGTATTTTCGATGTCGAAGGGATCGACTACTCTTACATTCTCTATTCCTACCGCCCTGGCAAGTGCCTCGAGATTAACTGAAACGGTGGGATCGCCCTTAATGGTAAGACCGTTGGCAGGGTTATTCTGATGTCCTGTCATACCCGTAATGGAGTTATCGAGAACGATAACCGTAGAAAAGCCTTTATTGTAGGCTATGTCAATGATGCCTGTGATACCCGAATGGATAAAGGTGGAGTCACCGATAACAGCTACGCTTTTCGCTGCGGCCTCCTCACCACGGGCAAGATTATAGCCGTGAAGACCGCTTATCGAGGCGCCCATACATACACAACTGTCCATCATAGCCAGAGGAGCCTGTGCGCCGAGAGTATAACAGCCGATGTCACCGCTGACATAAAGTCCCATACCCTTAAGAGCATAGTAGAGGCCTCTGTGGGGACAGCCTGCACAGAGTACGGGAGGACGCAGAGGAATTTCATCCTCAAGAGCTATGAAATCCTTCACCGTGTCCGTAAGTGCCGTTTCTACTGTCTTATGTGAAAACTCACCTAAAACGGAGAATTTTTCCTTACCCGTTACCTTGACACCGAGCTTAATACAGTGGGTTTCAATGATAGGATCCAGCTCCTCAATAACTACCACCTCATCCACCTTCGAGGCAAAATCCGTGATAAGAGAGGTAGGCAGAGGATTTACCATACCTAACTTAAGATAGCTTGCACTGTCACCCATAGCCTCATGAGCATAAGTGAAGGAAGCGCCCGAGCAGATGATACCTATCTTAGTGCTGTTCATTTCTACGGTATTGATGCCCATTTCCACTGCTTCGGTATTGGCAAAGTCAGTCATTGTGCAGAGCCTCTTTTCCACTCTTTCGTGAGCAGGACGGGCCATAGCAGGCATCATAACACGGCTCATTACATCCTTTTTGTATTCCTTTACAGGAACATCCTTTCTTTCACCGAGCTCTACTACGGAGCGAGCGTGTGAAACTCTCGTAGAAAGGCGGAGAAGGAAGGGTGTGTTAAATCTTTCGGACAGCTCGTAGGCCACAGCCGCAAAGTCACGGCATTCGGCTGAATCGGAGGGCTCGAGCATAGGTGTTTTTGAGGCGATGGCGTGATGACGGGAGTCCTGCTCATTCTGAGAGGAGTGCATCCCCGGATCATCAGCCACGGCACATACCATACCGCCCGTAGCACCGATGTAGGAAGCGGTATAAAGGGGATCGGCGGCTACATTGAGGCCTACATGCTTCATAGCACAGAAGGCTCTGGCACCGCCCATTGATGCACCGAAGGCCACCTCGAAGGCTACCTTTTCATTAGGTGCCCACTCTGAATACATATCGTCATATTTTGATGCAAATTCGGTAATTTCCGTGCTGGGTGTACCGGGATAAGAGGAAATGACATTCACTCCTGCTTCCCAGAGACCTCTGGCTACGGCTTCGTTACCGAGCATAAGAACCTTGTTCATTTTTGTTGCTCCTTTGGTTTGTTTAATGCGGTTTTATTTATTTCTTAAATCCAATACTCTCTGAGCCTTGCCCGTAAAGCGTTCAATGGTTTTCGGCTCTACAAGGTTTACCTTGATTTCAATGCCGAGGATAGCCTTGATTCTGTCGTGAATATTTCTTCTTAATTTTTCAAGCTCGCCGTAAATCTCCAGAAGCGAAGCATCGATAAGCTCTACTCTTACCTCCAGGGTGTCGGAGAAGCCTTCCCTTCTTACCACTAACTGATAGTGGGGGCTGATTGAATTGATACCGATGAGAGCAGATTCGATCTGCGAGGGGAAGACATTTACGCCGCGGATTTTCAGCATATCGTCACTTCTGCCGATAATCTTGCTCATACGGGCACTGGTTCTGCCGCACTGACAGGCTTCGTAATTAATCTTAGTGATATCTCTCGTTCTGTAGCGGAGAATGGGAAGACCGCGTTTGGTAAGGTTGGTGACTACGAGCTCGCCCGTTTCACCCTTTGGCAGCACCTCGCCTGTCTGTGAGTCGATGGTTTCACACAGGAAGTGGTCCTCGTTAATATGTAAGCCGTCACGGTAGATACATTCGCCCGACATACCGGGACCGTTAAGCTCGCTCATACCGTAGTTGTCGGTACAGAAAAATCCGTTGCCCCAGCTGTCCTCTATCTGCTGTCTCATTTCGGGTGTACAGCCCTCACTGCCTAAAAGACCGAGACGAAGCTTATAGCTGTCCATAGGAAAATCCATTCCTCTTTCCTTGGCACTTTCGGCAAGATAAAGAGCGTAGGAGGGTGTGGCAACGATGGTATCCGTGCCGAAATCTCTCATAAATTTAAGCTGCTTTTCAGTATTACCCGAGGATGTGGGGACTACCGTAGCACCGATTTTTTCCAGTCCGTAGTGAAGACCTAAGGCACCCGTAAACATACCGTAGCCAAAGCAAATCTGCACCATACTGTCCTCATTTGCACCTGCGGCATAGGCTACTCTTGCCACCTGCTCACTCCAGTTTTCCATATCCTCTCTCGTATAGGCAACTACCGTAGGGTTACCCGTAGTGCCCGAGGAGGCGTGGACACGGACTATCTCTTTCTGAGGTACACTGAGCATACCGAAGGGATAGGTGTCACGGAGGTCAGCCTTTGTGGTGTAGGGAATATACTGTATGTCCGACAGACATTTGATTTTTTCAGCAGTGATTCCTGCCTTTTCGAAACGGTCATGGTAAAATTTCACATTTTTATCGCAGTAGTCCACCAGAGCCCTGAGTCTTTCCAGCTGAAGTGCCTCCAGCTCTTTACGGGGCATACATTCCATTTCTTTATTCCAGATCTGATTTTTCATTTATAATTCCTTTCTTATCGCCTGATCTGCGATACCGATTATTATACATAATTCCTTGCAAGTATTTTTTCTAAAACAGAATAATGCTTTGTTATATTAAAGTTTTTGTATCCGTTTTATATGGTTCCCTATATTTAATCAAGGTTTTAATCAAACAAATAAGTATTACATCTCAAAGCTTTTATCGTTTTAAGTTTTAAAGCTCTAAAGTAAATATGGGCTGTGGGTATTGTAGCACTTTAAAGAGAAAAAGTCAAGGGAAGACACCTTAAATAATTCTCTTTTTGAATTTTTTGTTTACTGTTCTGTTTTCTATATCAGATATAGTAGCAGCTTTAAGGTGACGGTAATAGAACCTAATAAGCCTTAAATGTCCGATTTACAGCACCTTTGATGATTTTTCTCCTCGCAAGACGCGAGTATTGTTTCGTCGAAGAAATCCCCAAATGCACTATAACTCGGACATTTAAGGTTCTTCGAAGTTTAACGGGAA
>JAFSDF010000045.1 GCA_017436375.1 Clostridia bacterium
CACTATTCACTTTTCACTAATCTTTGGGTCGATTTTTGGCGAAGTAATAAGAACCTCACGAAACAAGACGAAATCAAATATTTCTTTGTTTCGGAGAACCTTGTTACTCGCAAGCTCGTAATAGGTAAGAAGGAATAGTGAATAAGTTAGGGCGGGACACCCGCACCCGATTGGAAAAGGAATGAAGTCACAATGAAAAATAGTCCTTTAATAGACAAGTCAAAAGCCTTTGCTCTTGAAATTATAAAAGTGTGTAATTATGTTAAGCAAAATAAAAAAGAAACAGTTTTAACTAATCAACTTATCCGTTCCGGAACATCCGTTGGAGCAAATATTCGAGAGGCCTTTTACGGTCACGGTAGAGCTGATTTTATTGCAAAACTTCAAATTGCATTAAAAGAATGCAGTGAGAGTGAATATTGGATCGAACTGCTTATCGAAAGTGGTTATTATGATGACAGAAGGATCCTTGATATGTGTATAGAAGTGAAAAAATTATTGGTTTCTTCACTTAACACAGCCAAAGCAAATCAATAATAATTTGTTGCCATTTTAAGCTGTAAACACAAACGAAAATCCGTTCACGAATGGGCAGGGTTGCTAAGGACATTTCTTAAAACAGATATTAGAATGATGTATTGCAAAATAAAGACGCAACCAAGAGTTCTTGGTTGCGTCTTTATTGATATATAAAAGTTTAATTAAGGCTTGTTCTACAGTAAAGGTTGTACTTTTAAAATCAATATATAAGCTGATTAGTCCTTTTATTGTAAAGCTTGCCGTTTTCGGTATATGCATATTTGTTATCTTCAGAACATTCATATTTTGTTTCAACAATATAAATGACATTATCGTTTGCATCCATAAAGTATTCTTTATATGTAAATATTTCAAAAGTTTTGATGTTTTTTCCAAGTTTGACTGTAAAACTATAAGTAACTGTATCTTCGTTTATAACACCGATACACTCTTCTGATTCCGTGCTAGAAACAACTTCCGGATGCAATGAATCGGGCACTCTAACATAAAACAATGTGGGCGCACCGCTTCCGACAAAACCGCCTAAAGAGCTTATTTTTATGCCTTCATATTCATCCGGCACAGTAAAGGTCATATTTTCAGTATCTCCATCCCATTCAAACTCAGCCGCAAGACAAAATTTTGTAACTTTGTTGTAGTAAATGTTTAGATTATTAATTTTTCCATCTTCCCAAGAACCAAAATATATTGCCGACAAAACTGTGAATATAATGAAAAATGTGATAAAAATTACTGCAATTGTTGTTATAATTTTAATTGCTTTCTTCATGCTTCATCACTTCCTTTATATAATTATAACATTCGAACAAGTATTAGTCAACGATAAACCACTTCATTTGTTTTTCACTTTTACCTCATCTGTGGTGGTGAGTAAGTGCGCATTTATCTTATTGGTTAGTTTAGTGATATTCTGTCTTTTGGCATAGGGATATTATTGCTATCGGCTTCAATGATATTTTATTCGCACAAAACGGTCCGAAGGACAATAACACTGTACAAGCACAATAAAACTGCGGAGTGTCCTTATGAACACTCGGCTAAGGTGGGCGGATTTTTCGTTTGTATTATTCATTTTTCATTATTCATCATTCATTATTCATTTGTGCAGAACGGATTTTCGAATGAATAATGAATATTGAAGTCGCTTCGCTAATGAATAATGAATAATTTTGACATAAAAATCAGCAAATGCTATAATATTTTCAGAAATCAACAGAATTATAAAAACCTGTTGTTCAGTTTTCTTCTTTCTGAATGTATAATAATGATGTAAAATTCAGAAGGAGGTTCACATAATGAACACAGACAAAATTTATGCAGAATCCATTGCTAAAGAGTACGCCCCTAAGGACAATTCCAAAATTATCGCACTTCGTAAGCTTGATGCGAAAGCAAAAATGCCGGCTACCGTTTTCACTTACACCTTCGGTATTATTGCTTCTCTTGTCGCGGGACTCGGAATGAGCCTTTCGATGCAGGTAATCGGCGGAACACCGCTTTTCACCGCTTTGGGTATCGTTATGGGTATAATCGGCTTTATCGGTATGGGGGTCAATTATCCTGTTTATAAAAAGCTTCTCAGAAAGGGTAAGGAAAAGTACGCTTTTGAAATTGTGGAGCTGGCTAAGCAGATAAGCGACGAAGAATAAAATACGGAGGGTGCTGTTAAATGAATAAGAACGAAAGTAAATATTTTAACACCGCCGTAAAAATGGATAAGGCACTCATAGCACTGCTTGAAAAGAAGGATTTCGAGTATATAACGATTAAAGAAATCTGTGAGCAGGCAGAGGTCAACAGGTCTACCTTTTATCTTCACTACGAAAACACAGCAGATTTACTCAGGGAAACTACCCGGTACATCACTGACCGTTTTCTGTCCTATTTTTCTGTAGAAAATCAAAGTATAGCATTTGAATTTGAAAACCGTGCGCTGAATGATCTGATTTTTGTAAGTCCGGAATATCTGTCTCCCTATCTTACCTTCATAAAAGAAAATCAAAGAATCTTTAAAACTTCAATCAGACAGTTCGGAACTATGGATTTCGAAGGTGTTTACAAAAAGATGTTCAGGTATATTTTTAATCCTGTTCTTGCACGGTTTGATTTTCCGGAAAAGGACAGAGTATATATTCTCAAATTTTATCTTACGGGAATAACTGC
This sequence comes from Clostridia bacterium, assembly GCA_017436375.1. Taxonomy (GTDB): domain Bacteria; phylum Bacillota; class Clostridia; order Oscillospirales; family Acutalibacteraceae; genus UBA6857. Next base: position 2,704 of record JAFSDF010000045.1, read on the forward strand.
CATTGTAATGGAGTGGCTGGAAAACGACTGCTCAGATGAAATTGACAGCATAATCAGAATAATTATTGACTGCGTAGTAGGAAAAAGCAGAGAGTGAAGCTTTCAGAAGCTTACAAGTCGTCTTCGGACGGCTTTTTCTTTTTAAAACAAATATGCTCTAAATGTTGTATTTTTGTATATATTTCGCAAAACCCGTGACAAACGAAAAAAAGTGTGTTATAATTTTTAATATTTTGATTTTCACGGAGGAATATAATGAAAAAGTATATTTCCCGTCTTAAGGGCGGCTGTAAATTGCATACTTTTCTCTACTGGTCTTTACTCAGACTGCTTATGCTTTATGCCCTTTTCAGCTGTGCTTCCGGTGACAGCTTTGCGGCGGGGGACATCACCGCTGTTACGGGACTGATACATATTGCGGTCTGCTTTATCGCCTCGTTTCTCTGGGAGCTTTCACAGATTATGCCGGAAAAAAGCATTCTCCGTCTGATGCCCGTTTCCATACACACAGCACTCAATACGGGGCTTTTCATTTCATCCTTCCTCGGTATATTCTGTAATTGGTATTATGAGATCAGATTCTTTGATCCGCTTCTTACTGCTTTTTTTGGTGTGTGGTCAGTCCTTTACGGCTACGAGATAGCCTATGCCGTGGTTAAAAAGCATCATTTCGCCGCTACCAAGGCTATGGTTTTTTTCGCCGCCTTCGGTATAAGCTTTATTTTCCTCAATGTATGTGAGCTCGGTGAGTTCATTTCCGACCAGCTTTTAGGTGTTCTTACGGGGCAGGTGGGTAATGCTCAGTTCTGGTCTGACGCACTTGCGGAGAATACAGCCAGAGCAGAGTCTGTTATTCCTGCTATTGACAGTGCCCGTGTTCCTCTTATGGATATTATGGCAGACATCGTGATTCATACGGTCAGCGCCTTTGCCGCTCTGATTTTCATTAATGTCTGTCCTTACCGTCTCAGAGGAAAATTCAGATATGACATCGATTATGATAATAATTATGTCACTACACCCGAAAGCGAGCGCGAGGGTGAAGGATATATTCAGCGTCTCAGAAATAACTGTACACCGCGTACCTATGCTGTGTGGTGGGTGATAAGACTTGCTATGGTAGGGCTTTTCATCAAATCTCTTTTCGATAAACCCTTTTCACCTGTTATTCCCATCGAAATACTGATGAATCTGGGAGTAATGTTTACCTGGGAAGTATGTATGGCTATGCCGAAATGGACAGTTTTCAGGTATATCCGTCCTATAATGCAGTGGGCGATTATAATAGTCGATTTTATTGCCGTAGTGGCGGGATATCTCTTTGATTTTTATTATGAAGTGCGCCTTTGGGACTCCTTCCTGCACTTTTTATGCGGCTTCGGTATAGTCTTTTTCGGCTATGAGTTTGCCTGTGCTCTTATCAGAAAGGAAAAAAAGACAGCTTCTTTTTCTCTTATTCTTATCGCGTCCGTGGGCTTTTGCTTTATGGCTACCACCTTCTGGGAAATTTTCGAGTTTTCCTGCGACCAGGTGGTGGGTATGATTAGCGGTGTGCCTCATGATGTTCAGCATTGGTCCTATGCCAAGGCCTTCGGTACACCGAAGTTTCAGACATTGATTGATTATATAGACATTAACCGTTATCCCATTATGGATACTATGGGTGATATTGTGCTTAATGTTGCAGGTGCCCTTCTAAGTGCTCTGGTGCTGAAGATTTATCCTTATCGTCACAGGGGAAAATTCAAGCTTGATTATGTAATGTATAAAGCAGAGGAAAAATAATCCTCTGCTTTTAATTTGACTTTTTATTTAAGTAAGTGTACAATGATGAAAAAGGAGGAATACAATATGAAAAAAAGCAAAATAATTATTATTGCTCTTGCGGCGGCAGTTGTAGTGGCGGGTGTCGGCTTTGCCGTAAGTAAAAAGGCCGAGCTTATCGACTTCGGTGAAATCACTCTCGGTGCTGTACCCGAAAAAGCCGCAGAGGCTACCCGTGTAATGTCCTTTAATGTCCGCTGTGCCGATGATCCCGAGGGCAGCATCGATAACCGTTCTCAGATTTCCGTGGAAATCATAAAGCAGTATGCTCCCGATTCCTTCGGTGTACAGGAGGCTACACCGAAATGGCTCCGCATCCTCGATAAAGAGGTGGGGGATAAATATGCCAGAGTAGGTGAGTCGAGAGATTTCTTCGGCCCCTTCAGCGAATATAACTGTGTATATTACCTTAAGGATAAGTATAATCTTATTGACAGCGGTACCTTCTGGCTGTCTGAGACACCTTACAAAAAATATTCCGTAAGCTATGACAGTGCCTGCAGGAGAATAGCCTCCTGGGCAGTCCTGGAGGACAAGGAAACAGGCGAGGTTTACACACACATCAATACTCATCTTGACCATGTTCTCGAGAGCACCAGAGATGCTCAGTGTAAGGTGCTTTTAGCTGAAATGGCTAAATTACAGACTCAGGGCACTGTAGTATCACAGGCGATTTCAATACCTACAGTGACGGTGATGTTTATGCCTCTATGGTGGCAGGCGCCGATGATGCGGCAGCAGTAGCCAAAGACACTGACAGCGGTATAACCTATCATAACTACGGTAAAAAGAAGGATGAGGGCCAGGGCGCTATCGACTTTATCTTCCTTTCCAAGGAAACACCTGTAGATACCTATAGGATTATCAGAGATACAGTTCAGGATATGTATCCTTCTGACCACTATCCCATAGTAGCAGACATTCATATTTAGTGCAGAATGCAAAATGCAGAACGCAGAATGGGCGGGTATAAATTTTCGCAAACAGAAAACAGTACTCCGCCGAATAAGGAACAGCGATTATGTAGGGACACGGCTTGCCGTGTCCTTTATTCATCGCAGGCTTACAGTAAATTTACCCTACATTTCAATCGGGGTAAACAATTTTGTTTTTTATCGGTAGTGATACCGTTGGTCGTCCGCAAAAATATCACAAACTGAAACTTAAAACCCGCCGAAGCTCTTCGACGGGTTGATTTTTTTATTTTATTTACTTTCTTTTTTTACAGGTGCCTGTATTTCTTCTTTCTTTTCCATCGGCTTCCACAGATGGATTATGCCCTCATCATTGAGAAGCTTGAGCATTATAATTATCATCGGTGCAATAAACATACCCAGCACACCGAAAATTTTGAGCCCCACATACATAGCACTGATGGTAAGAAACGGCGGAAGACCTAACTGTCCCGCTACGAATTTCGGCTCGATAATCTGCCTTATTACAGTGATGGATGCATACATAATTCCGAGGCCTATAGCCATAGCAAAGTTTCCGGTTATGAGTGAGTATACTATCCAGGGGAGGAGAACCGTACCCGTACCGAGAACAGGTATGATGTCGATTATAGCGATCGCGAGTGAAATAATAGCGATATAATTTGAGTAAAAGATTCCCAAAAGCCGCAGCACATAAAAGCCTATCGACAGCTCGATAAAGGTGATGATAATAATAGAAAGATAAGCCTTGCCCATTTTGCTCAGAGAGGATTTGAGCAGCGTGATTGCCCGGGAAACATCCTTTGCCTTCTGCTCTGTCAGCTGAGCCTTGATGAACCTTTTGATAAGGTCATAATCAGCGGTGATGAAGCAGGCAGCCACGATAGAGATAACCGTAGCGATGGCTATGGACGGGATCTGTCTGGCGGTGGAGATAACACCTGAAATGGGGGTGGTTATCCAGGAAAGACTGAAGGAGCCCTCCAAGGTTCCGGCAATATCCTGGGTGAAATCACTGCTTCTGCCTGCGAGCCATTCACGTATTTCGACGAAAAGAGTCGAGATGTTTTCCTTCAGGGTTTTGCTTAAAAATTCCGGGAAATTAGAAACAAAATTAAGCAGAGCATTTTCGATTGTATTGACCAGCGAATCGATGTTTTGCACCTGAAGTATGATATAATCGACGAAATCACCGATTTCCTGAACCACTCTGACACCGATAAGTGCCGTGAAAAACAGCACTATAGCCAAAAGACCGAGAACACACAGGGTAGATGCCAGTCCCTTTTTTATGGGTGTTTTACGGAGAATGAAGTTTTTGGGCCTCTGGAGAAGAGATGCAGTTATAAATGCAAAAATAAGAGGGAAGAGAGTTCCCATAGCATATTTGAAAAAGAAAAAGCAGAGAGCGATAACTATACCGTAGTAGACGGTGTTGATTATTGCCTTACGCTTTCTTTCTGTACTGTCCATGATTTTACACCTCACTTTACACTGTTACATATATTATATTAACCTATAATTAAGTTAAAATCAATCAAATTAATAAAATCGTTATAAAATATAAAAAAATTTATTTAAAACACTTTTCTTAATTAATAAAATGTGTTATTATATCCTATAAGTTTTTCACGGAGAGCTTTTTTCTCTTGAAATGAAATTCACAGAAAGGTCGTGAAAAAAATGAACGTTGCTATTTTAGGCTATGGCGTAGTCGGCTCCGGTGTTGCTGAGGTTATCAGCAAAAATGCCGATATTATGAAAAAAAACAGCAATGTATCCTTATCACTTTCTCATATTCTTGACATCAGGGATTTCGAAAACTGTCCCTTTCAGGATATTATGACTAAGGATTTCTATGATGTTTTAAATGACAGTAAGGTTGACATTGTTGTAGAAACCATGGGCGGGGTAAGCCCTGCCTTCGAATTTGTTTCAGCCTGTCTGAAGGCAGGTAAGCATGTAGTCACGTCAAACAAGGAGCTGGTGGCTGTCAAGGGCTATGAGCTTCTTGAAATTGCCAGAAAAAAGGATGTAAACTTCCTTTTCGAGGCCGCAGTAGGCGGAGGTATTCCTATTATCAGACCTATCAGCCGCTGTCTGGCAGGTAACAGAATCAGTGAGGTTGCAGGTATTCTGAACGGAACCTCTAACTTCATTCTTACTAAAATGATAAAGGAGAATATGGATTTCGGTGTAGCGCTTAAGCTTGCCCAGGAAAAGGGCTATGCCGAAAAAGATCCCACAGCCGATGTGGAGGGCTTTGATGCTCTGAGAAAGATCTGTATTCTCGCTTCACTGTGCTTCGGAAATCACATTTATCCCGACGGTGTTTATACCGAAGGTATTTCGAAAATCACTCTCGAGGATGTGGATTTTGCGGCATCCTGCGGCTGTGTAATCAAGCTGATTGCCAAAGCTGTCAAAATGGATGACGGGAAAATCAGTCTTACGGTTTCCCCGTGCTTTGTCAGAAATGAAAGCATGCTCGCAGGTGTAAACGGTGTTTTCAATGCCTGCCTCGTAAGAGGTGACGCGGTAGGCGATGTGGTGCTTTACGGTCAGGGCGCAGGTAAGCTTGCCACAGCCTCTGCCGTAGTGGGCGATGTAATCGACTGTGCCTGCAATACAAAAGAAAGAAAGTTTTTTGGCTGGGATGAGCCTAAGGAAGGCCTTCTTGCCGATTATCTTGACGAGGAAGTATCTCTTTATGTCAGAGCTACTGCCGAAAGTATGGAAAATGCTGATGCAGAGATAGAAAATCATCTGGGTAAGGTGACCTTCCTTAAAAGAGAAAATCAGGCCTTTGACGAGGTCGCATTCGTCACACCTGCTATGAAGGAAAGAGAGCTGAGAAGGATTATCGCAAAGCTGCCTCTTTCTGTCATCAGCACCATCAGAACAGTTGACTATTAATTAAGGAGGAAGAGTATGGCTCTTATAGTACAGAAATTCGGAGGCTCTTCTGTCGCAAATGCAGAGAGAGTAATGAATGTAGCCCGTATCATTACCGATACTTATAAAAAGGGCAATAATGTAGTGGTTGTGGTTTCCGCACAGGGTGACACAACCGATGATCTTATCGAAAAAGCAAAAGAGATTAATCCCGGTGCATCAAAAAGAGAAATGGATATGCTTCTTACTGCAGGTGAGCAGATTTCTATTTCACTTCTTGCCATGGCTATCGAAAGTCTGGGCTATCCTGCTATATCGCTTTTAGGCTGGCAGGCAGGCTTCTCCACTAATTCTGCCTACGGTATGGCGAGAATTCATGAGGTAAAAACCGAAAGACTTGAGAGAGAGCTTGATCAGAAAAAAATCGTTATCGTAGCAGGCTTCCAAGGCATCAATAAATATGATGACCTGACCACACTTGGCAGAGGCGGCTCTGATACGAGTGCAGTTGCCATTGCGGCTGCTCTTCATGCTGACCGCTGTCAGATTTTCACCGATGTCACGGGCGTATTTACTGCCGACCCGAGAAAGGTGGAGAATGCACAGAAGCTTGCAGACATCACCTATGATGAAATGCTCGAGTTTGCCACTCTCGGCGCACAGGTGCTCAATAACCGCTCAGTGGAAATGGCAAAGAAATATAATGTAGAGCTTGAAGTTCTTTCAAGTATGGTAAGAGAAAACGGAACAATCGTCAGGGAGGTTGCTAATATGGAAAAAATGTTAATCAGAGGCGTAACTAAGGATACGGATGTAGCCAGAATATCAGTAGTAGGTATGAAGGATATTCCCGGTAACGCTTTTAAAATGTTCTCAAGACTTGCACAGAAAAATATAAACATCGATGTTATTCTTCAGTCGGTTGGCCGTGACGGCACTAAGGATATTTCCTTTACCTGTGCTAAAAGCTTTGCTGACGATGCAGTAGCTATTCTCGAGGATATATTTGCTATGGAGGGTGCAGTAGTTTCCTCTGATACCACAGTAGCTAAGGTTTCTATTGTCGGTGCAGGTATGCAGTCTCATTCGGGTACTGCATCTAAAATGTTCGGTGCTCTTTACGAGGCAGGTATCAATATTTCTATGATTTCCACCAGTGAAATCACCATCAGCGTTCTTATTGATAAGGAGCTTGCCGATAAGGCGGTTTCAGCCGTTCATAAGGCTTTCTTTGGTTAATTGGAAATGATTAAGGCTGTCGAGGTGACAGCCTTTTATATTGAAACACACGAACTGAAATGTTAAAGTAACAGGGAAAGCAATCTATGAAATCAGGTGATCCTATGAAAAATATAGGCGTAATGGTAAAGTGGTTTTTACCCTATTTCAAAAAGCATAAAAAGGTACTGTTTCTTGACCTTTTCTGTGCTGCTCTCACTACGGGAGCAGAGCTTATTCTTCCGATGATGGTAAGAGAAATTACGAATATTGCCACGACGGATATATCAAAACTGACTCTTGAGCTTATTTTGTCGATGGCGGCAGTTTATGCTGTTTTCAAAATAATAGATATGTGTGCCGGCTACTATATGATTTATGTTGGCCACGGAATGGGGGTCAAAATTGAACGGGATATGCGTGAGGATATGTTCTCTCATCTTCTCACCGCTCCCTTCAGCTATTTCGATAAAACAAAGGTCGGACAGCTTATGTCCAGAATAACCACAGACCTTTTTGACATAGCAGAGTTTTCCCATCACTGTCCTGAGGAATTCTTTATAGCAGGTATAAAGG
>JAFSDF010000046.1 GCA_017436375.1 Clostridia bacterium
CTATGGCTGTTGCGGCTTTTGAAAAAGGTATTCATGTTCTTTGTGAAAAGCCCTGTGCTATATCTGAGGAAGGTCTTTCAGAGCTTCGTAAGGCTCAGAACAAAAGCAGTGCAAATTTCGGTGTATGCTTTCAGAACAGATATATCGAATCAGTCACTGCCGTAAAGGATATTATTGATAAAAAGCTTTTCGGCAAGGTAATATCGGCAAGAGCCTTTGTTCATTGGAGCCGTGGTGAAGACTACTATAGTGATGACTGGCACGGTAAGCTTTCAAAAGAAGGCGGCGGTGTTACAGTAAATCAGGCCATACACACTCAGGATTTAATGAGATATCTTATAGGCAGCGACACGGTTTCTGTAACGGCTCACACCTTCAATGACCATCTGAAAGGTGTTATTGAAGTCGAGGACACGGTACATGCACTTTTCGAATACGAAAACGGGGTTACTGCACTTTTTAACGCCACAACCGCTTTTCATGATAATCGACCCTTTATGATTGACATAATCTGTCAAAGAGCCACCTTGCGAATAGAGGGTAACAATGCATATATTATAATCCTCGGCAAGGTAAAAAAGCTTCGCTCAAAAAGCAAGACTGATTTTATCGGCAAAAGCTATTGGGGAAACGGTCACTCTCCTCTTATAAAGGATTTTTATAACTGCATAGAAAACAATAAATCCTTCCCCATAGACGCCTCTGAAGGCGGAAAAGCAGTAGAGGAATTTTTAGCTATTTATAAATCGTCAGAGTCGGGCGAAAAAATATATTTGAAATGAGATGGAATAATGAAAGCCTTAAAACCAAAGCTTTACAGTGCTCAGTGTATAAGAAAAATCGAAAAGCCTGTTCTTACCAAAGACGATATACCCTATGAAGCTTCACTGATTTTTAATGCAGGTGTTGCAAAATACAAGGGGAAGTATGTTATGGTCTTTCGTAACGATTACGGACCTACGGAAAAAACTTATCCGAAGGTGCGTTTCAAAACCTCTCTCGGCTTTGCCACAAGCGACGACGGTATAAACTGGCAGGTAAAGGACAAGCCGATTTTTGACAACAAAAATCTTTTACCCGAGGACGAAATAAAAAGGCTTTATGACCCGAGAATTACAGTTATTGACGGCAAGCCTTATCTATGTATGGCTATGGATACCCGTCACGGTGTACGGGGCTGTATAGCTGAAATTGACGATGATTTTGAAAACATAAACGCTATCAGCGCTTCCGCTCCCGACAACCGCAACATGGTACTCTTTCCCGAAAAGATTAATGGTAAGTATGTCCGTCTTGAAAGACCGTTCCCTGTTTATTCAAGAGGCGGCAAGGACAGATTTGACCTTTGGCTTTCAACATCTCTCGACCTTAAATTCTGGGGTGAGACTGAGCTTGTTCTTGCTGTCGAGGATGTTCCCTATGCCAATGATAAAATCGGACCTGCGGCACCGCCCATTAAAACTGACAAGGGTTGGCTTACAATTTTCCACGCAGTAGATAAGGATAATAAAAGAAGAAAGAACGGCTGGGAAAGAGCGTGGAAGAAAAGATACTGTGCAGGAATTATGCTTCTTGACTTGAATGACCCGACAAAAATCGTAGGTATGAGCAAGCTTCCCCTTATTGCTCCCGAAACCTATTATGAAACACAGTCGGGCTTCCGTAAGCATGTAATTTTCCCCGGAGGTATGATTCTTGAAGATGACGGAGAGGTAAAAATCTACTACGGTGCATCAGACACAGTAGAGTGTCTTGCTACTGCAAGAGTTGAGGATTTGATTGCACTTTGTACGGAAAAAAGAAAATAAGAATAAAACAGATTTTGTTTCACGGCACTTACCACTCGGTAGGTGCTGACTTTTTATTGGCTGTTTGTCAATTGTTGGGGTAAAGAGCATAAAGAAAAAAAGCCGCAGATAATCTGCGACAAACTACAAAAAATATATCAATATGTTTTTTAACAAAAAGGATGCGTGTGCTCATAAGGGATTTACTAAATACAAGTAAAAACCGGCACAGACATTATATATTCAGCAGCCCAAGTCATATTTGAGTTAAAAACAGTGTACCACGGAGGAATACATAATGTCAAATATAATTGAAGAATTATTCTATGGAAACCTTGAGCCACAGGAGCTCACCACAGAAATAACACCCAGACTCAAAAAGAAGCTAAATGAATTTGTAAAGAAAGAGGAAGAACTGGCAGCAAAACTGCCTGACGAAGAAAAAGAGAAGTTTGCAAATTATGTGAGCGCATATAATGAGTTTTCAAGTATAAGCATTTCTGACGGCTTTGTTTCAGGCTTCAGGTTCGGTGCGAGATTTGCATATGATACTTTTGTAAAATAATAATCTCACACATTCGACAAAAGTCGAGCCTCCTTGTACAATGTAATTACAAAATACAAGGAGGTAAAATCTTATGTTCAGAAAGAAAATCAAAATTAAACTTGACAGCTTTGAATGCAATTTACTTATCAACGGAATGAATGAGTTTCGCAATATGCTTTTGGCGGAGGATTTACCCACCGAGGATGTTGACGAATTACTTTTAAAGCTCATTGATGTATATGAAAAATAAGGAGGACAGAACTATGAAAAACAAAACAAAGATGACTTATCGACAGGTTGGCAACTATAAAATTCCGAACATTATCCTGCCGCCTGAACAAGCTAATATTACTGTAGGCAAATGGGCGTGCTGCATAAAGATTACCTTGAACATAACAAGAGTGGTCTGTTTATGCTAATGGTAACAAAATGCACACTTTGGCCTTATCTTGCAGATATTGACCGTCAGGCAAATGAAATGTACGATCTGCTGATTGAGCAAATGAAAAAGGCAGAAGGTGTTACAGAAGAATTGAAAGAGCAAAACCAACTTGAGTGGGTGCAGAGGATGGGGAACATTCAGCAACGGGCAAGAGAGATTGTGTGTAATGATTTGATTTATGTATAAAAAATGGGTGCAGTAGACTGAATATACTGCACTCATTCTTTGCATTTGGTTTCTTTTTGTCGTATGAGTTTTATCTGATATTCAAATAAAATACATATCTTTAAATTTTATAAAGCTTTAAAGAGGATTTTATTGCCTCTTTGATTTGCTGTGTGTTTGTTTTTGCGAAAACCAAAATTTTCCACAATTTAACATTTCGATGTTCGGTTTGACTTATGAAGTGAGGTCTGTCTCACTTTCGTGCAACAGCCCCATCTGTTATATATTACAAAATTTCCTCGTTATAAACCGCTCTTTCACCACCGATAAATTTAGGACGGGTGCGAGCAGCAACAACAGGTGCCTCACCAATTTTATTGTTTTCTAATCTTAAAGGAACAGCAACTTTTTTTAGGTGCATTCCAATTAGAGTCAATCCGATATCAAGACCGGCATCTGCCTTTATCTCCTCAAGTACAACAGGGTTATCAAAGCTTCTGTATGCGTGAGTTGCAAGTGAGCCTCCTGCTTTAGGTTGAGGAACTACATTGACAGACTCTGAGAAGGGTGCAGCTTTTTGTTCTGTAACAATGGCACGATTCAAGTGCTCACAGCACTGGACTGCAAGGAAGACACCTTTGCTTTTCGTGTAATCGTAAAGCGCCTTAAAAATTTCTCCTGCAATTTCAAAATTAGAATTTGTTCCTATTACAGAGCCGACAACCTCACTTGTTGAACAGCCTATAACAACGGTGTTACCTTCTTTTATTTTTGCTTTTTCACAAAGCTCTTTAATTGCTGCTGTCGTTTGTTTGTATATTAATTTTTCCATATCAATATCCTCATTTCAATGTTATTTTGCTTTTCTCGAAAATTTTTATGAGCATAACTCCGATGATTATTCCCGTAACGCCTTGAATACTGTTGGCAGGTATGTTTACCGCTGATGGACCGAATCCATACATAAAGCCTTCAAATATATAATAACCGAGAACCATTATAATCTCTGCAACGATACCGCTTGTAATTCTGCAGACAATATTTCCGAATTTTTTATTAAGTAGCTTAAAACTGTAAAAGGCAATGATAGCCATAAGCCCCTTTATAATAAAAGTAACAGGTGCATAGACAAGGTATCCCGAAAATAAATCTGCTAACGCTGAACCGATGCCTGCTGCCAAAAATGCGTATGCAGGTGAAAGCATCCAACCGGATAACAATACAACACAATCACCGAGATTTATGTAGCCTTTAAGCGGTGAAGGGATTTTGATGATCATTGTTGCAACACATACCAATGCAGCAACAAGTGAGGCGATGGCCAATTGTTTTGTTTTGGTATTCATTTTTGATTACTCCTTTGTTTTATGATATGACATAAGTGTACATCTAATCTGATCATATAACAATAGCCAAAACAAAACATTCCGATATAGTCAGATTGACTATATCGGAATAAAAATAAATATACTGATATTAAAATGAACATTGATTTTTATGGATATTATTTGTTTCATATCGTGAATATAGTTTTATTCCGATAAGCCCCACGATTATAGTGCTGATAAAAACAACGGCAGACAGTATGTAGTTTTTTTCACCAAGAGCAGTTCCGCAGACTGTTGACGTGATAATTGAAGGTATACGAGCAATTCCTGTAAGAATAAGAAATTTCCAAATATTATAATCGGTAATTCCGATAAGGTATGTTATAACATCCTTAGGTGTTCCGGGGATTAAATAGATTATAAAAAGAGAGGCAGAAAGCTTTTCTTTATTTTGAAGAAAACTTAGAGAGTTAATTTTTTCTTCGCTGACAAAAAGATTTACGGCCTTGTTACCGAAAATTTTTGTAATTGCAATTATAAATAATGAACCGATTTCTGTACCGAGCA
>JAFSDF010000047.1 GCA_017436375.1 Clostridia bacterium
CGGCGCATTCTGCACCGAAGGACTGTCCGGGTACTGAGGTAGTAGAGTCACTTTCGGCGGCAGCCCCTTCATAAAGAGGCATATCGGGATAGCCGTATTTTGTGAAAATATAGAAATTTATACCCTTGCTCTGAAGCTCGAGAATGGTTTCCTCTGCGCAGAGCTGAACCTCATAATGATATCGGTCAGTCTTTTCGATTAAGCCGGCATATTCATCCCTTCTGTCACCGTATACGAACTCAATAGCCTGTTCGTATTTATCCGCAGTTACCATCGACCAATAAGAAGTCCATGTTCCGATAATATTCGGAAGAAGCTCCGGAATAAGATCGCCCTTTATCTCATTAAAAAGCATAAGAAGTGCGTCAGTGCCTAAGCCTAAAACCTCTGCCTGTCTGAAAACGTCCAACAGAGCATAAACAAAGCCGGAAAGCACCTCGTCCTCGATAAGATTTTCGTCCTCAAGATAGTACTCAGCGAAATTGGTTACTGCCTTGTCCTCGAGAACTACCTCTCCCGAAAACAGTGCTGTCATATAATCAATACCCATAACAGATGAGGCATAGTATGAAACGTCACTTACATTTTCCAGAGCGTGATCCTTATAAAGAGTGATGTAGGCCTGAATTACATTTGCGCCGTAGCAACGGCCTACAAGCTGTACCTTATCCTTACCTGTGGCTTCTGTAACTCTGTCAATATAATTTTTAAGCTCCTCAGCGGTAGTGATGGGAGAAAGCCTCCAATCATACCAGAAGCGGTAATCCCAGATGCCGTAATCGGAATACTTCTTTTCAACCTCAACTGTGGAGGAATGCTTTGCAGGGTGGCTTCCGTTACCGGCTTCACCGTTTTTATCGAGGACCACCTTTTCGAAAAGAGGTGCAACATAACTGTTTACCTTTTCGGCATATGCCTTATAATCACGTCCGACAAAGCCGAAAGCGAGCTCCTGAAGACAGGGCACAAGTGCCTCTTTGACTACAGACATAGCATCCACATCAAGATCCCAGATTTTTTCTCCCTCAGCACTGAGAATGTCATTAGTCTGCGCACCTGTGACATAAATAGTGGGATATTCCTCAGGCTCAGACTCTGCAAAAGCAGGAAGGGATAATGTAAGCACCATTATCAGACACAGCACAAGAGAAATTGTTTTTTTCATAAAAATGCCTCCTTTATTATTTTACTAATATAGAATATCGCACATCAGTCTCTGTTTTGTTAACAAAACGTTAACACTATCAAAATATATCATATCTCCCCGAAAAATCCATCGGCTCAAAAGCATTTTCTATGTTATTGAACCTATAAATTCTGCCCTCATCCATCCATATCTCAAAAACATCGAAGCGAGGTGTTTTTTCACACCCTGTTATCTGAAGATATTTGAAGGCAGTAAGAGTCAGCTTCTGCTGTTTTTTCAGATCCACAGCCTCACAGGGATTTGTCCTCGTATTGCTGCTTCTGGTTTTAACCTCACAGAAAACTATCTGAAAATCATCTTCCGCTATCACATCGATTTCACCGTAACGGGAATGCCAGTTCATCTCACTGACGGTATATCCCGCTTTACGGTAATAATCAGCGGCAAATTCCTCACCCTTTTTACCCGTTATCCCCTTATCCATCTTATTCACCTAAGATTTTTTTGAGAAAGGTGCGTCTGTGCTCGGGACAGATACCGTGCTCAGCTATGGCCTCATAGTGCAGCTTCGTGCCGTAGCCCTTATGCTTGGCGAAAAAATATTCGGGATACTTTTTGTCCGCCTCGAGCATATATCTGTCTCTTGTAACCTTAGCAAGGATAGATGCCGCCGCTATGGAAACAGATTTGGCGTCACCCTTTACCACGGTTTTTTCGGCAATATCAAGCCCGGGCTTACCGTTTCCGTCAATAAGAGCTATGTCAGGCTTTACGGCAAGGCTTTCGACAGCAGTACGCATAGCGAGAAAGGTTGCCTGCAAAATGTTTATTTCATCAATAGTAGCCGCATCAACCATCTGTATGCTGTAGGCAACCGCCTTTTCGGTAATAACATCAAAAAGCTGTTCACGCTTTTTTTCGCTGAGCTTTTTTGAATCATTTATACCTTCGATTTCACAGTCCATAGGCAATATTACAGCCGCTGCACAGACAGGTCCGCAGAGAGGACCTCTGCCTGCCTCATCCACACCGCAGACTATCCTGTACCCTTCTTTTACCGCTTCCTTTTCAATATCATAATTCATTTCATTTCACATCCTTCAGGTGTAAACACCTTAATAATCACAAAAAGGACTGTCCCGAAATGAAACAGTCCCATATTATTGAATAGAGTAATCAGATAACCTTGCAGAAATTGAAGATAGATTCGGGGAGTTCTTCCTTATCAGCAGAAATGGTGAAAACAAAATCCTTTTCGTTAACGGAAGAAAGCTCGTAAATTTTCTCAAGGAAGGAAGCGAGCTCGTTATAGTCTCTGCCGCCGATACGGAGAGTAGCATCTACAAGCACATCAGTAATGTCGTGGTTACCTGCACATACACCTGCAAGGAAGCCGTAGAATGCTGCATATCCCTTTACTTCGTAATCGTCAGTTGCAATAAGTCTTGCACGGTAGTTAACATCATATGTTAATTTGGTTTCCTTTTCCACACAGACAACATTACCCTTTGAGGTTTCAACTGCCTCGTTTACGCAAGAAATCAAATGCTTTGTTTTTCCTGAACCTTTGTGACCTAAGATAATAGAAATCATTTTATATTTCCTCCTTTTATTTGTTTCATCGGAATAAGTATATCACACTTCCGACTCAATTACAAGTATATTATATCACTTACTTAATCTTTGTTCAAGTATTTCTTTCTCTTTTTCGTAGCCGGGTTTGCCTAAAAGCGCAAACATATTTTTTTTGTAGCTTTCTACGCCCGGCTGGTCAAAGGGATTGATACCAAGAACATAGCCTGATATAGCACAAGCCTTCTCAAAGAAGTAAATGAGATAACCTAATGATTTTTCGCTCATATCATCGTTCTTTATAATAACATTGGGTACAAGACCGTCATTATGAGCGAGAACTGTTCCTCTGTATGCCTGCTTATTGACGAAGTCCATAGTCTTTCCTGCCAGGAAGTTAAGGCCGTCAACATTTTCGGCATCCTCTTTTATAAATATTTCCTTGCGGGGCTTTTCGAAATGAATAACGGTTTCAAACATTATTCTTTCGCCCTCCTGGATGTACTGACCGAGTGAATGAAGGTCAGTAGAGAAGATGGCTGAGGTGGGGAAAAGACCTTTACCCTCTTTGCCCTCGCTTTCGCCGAAAAGCTGCTTGAGCCATTCGTTCATCATAGTGAAGCAGGGCTCGTAGGAAACAAACATCTCTGTCTTTTTGCCCTGATTGTACAGAGCATTACGGACAGCCACATATTTGTAGCAATCGTTTTCTTCGACAGAGGTGCTCATAAGTGCACTTCTGGCCTCAGCGGCACCTGCCATAAGAGCATCAATGTCGATACCTGCGGCAGCGATAGGAAGAAGACCTACGGCAGTGAGAACGGAATATCTGCCGCCTACATCATCGGGAACCACGAAGGTTTCATAGCCTTCTTTGTCGGCAAAGCTTTTAAGAGTGCCCTTTTCTTTATCAGTGGTGACAAAGATTCTTTCAGCGGCCTTTTCCTTGCCGTACTTTTCGATAAGCATTTCACGGAAAATTCTGAAAGCAACAGCCGGCTCTGTAGTGGTACCTGACTTAGAGATTACATTAACTGAAAAGTCCTTACCGTCGCAGACAGAAATAATTTCATCGAGATAAGAGGATGAAATGCTGTTACCTGCATAATAGATGGCAGGTGTACCCTTACGGGTGTCGTTATAGTTCTGCCCCTTTACGAACTCGATAGCAGCTCTGGCACCGAGATAGGAGCCGCCGATACCGATTACGATAAGTACATCACTGTTATTTCTGATTTTTTCAGCCGCCTTCTTAATCCGTGCGAATTCGTCTTTATCATAATCCACGGGAAGGTCTACCCAGCCAGTGAAGGCATTACCTGCACCTGTTTTGCCGTGTAAGGCATTATGTGCCTGTGTGATTTTCGGCTGATAAGAGGATATTTCTTCATCTGTTATAAAAGAAGAAACGTATTTTTTTGTTAATTTTGCTGACATACGTTGTACTCCTAAATAAATAATTGCGGTATTTCTGTATTTTAATACAAATTACGGGATTTGTCAACCTTAATATTGATTTATTCCAAACCTTTTGTAAGACTTTTTAAAACTCTTTGCGCCATTATTACGATATTTATTCTTCCGACTGCATTTTTGGCCGTCAGATTATACTCTGCCACGGTTTTTTCACCCAGCTTCAGCTCAACTCTGCCGACAGTCTGATTTTCCACTACGGGTGCCTCCACATCCTCACAGAGGATTATTTTCGTTTCCAGAGACTGCTTCTGACCGCTTTTCAGCGTGAGCTTATCCACCTTCCGCAGCTGAGGCTCTACATAGGAATCGATGCCCTTAAGCACTCTGACCTTCTCTATAGCCGACAAATCGATTTCGGGAGTGACATTTTCATAATTTGCAAAGCCCCAGTTAAGCATAGCCTTGGCACCCTCAAAGCGGTCAGTGCTGTTTTTTGCACCCATCACCACAGCCACCAGATGAAGTCCGTCCCTTTCCGCAGAGGCTGACAGGCAGTGTCCCGCCTTAGAGGTGGTACCCGTTTTAAGTCCCGTGGTTCCCTTATAGAAGCGGACGAGACGGTTAGTGTTTACCAGCTGTGTTTCACCGCCACGCAGACTGTCCATCCATACGGTGGTATAGTCTGTGATTTTTTCGTGCTTTAAAAGCTCTCTGGACATAAGAGCTATATCATAAGCTGTGGTAAGATGCTCAGTCGTATCATCGTCAAGACCTGAGCAGTTGACAAAATTCGTGTTTTTCATGCCCAGAGCCTCCGCTCTGTCATTCATCATTTTTACGAAGGCCTCTTCACTGCCTGCAATATGCTCACCGAGAGCCGTGCAGGCATCATTGGCACTGGCTATGGCCGTAGCACGCAAAAGCTCGTCAACAGTCATCTGCTCCCCTTCCTTAAGCCATATCTGACTTCCGCCCTTGGAGGCCGCATCGGGACTCGCCGTAACCGTGTCATCAAGAGAAATTTTTCCGCTGTCAATGGCTTCCATAAACAGAAGTAAAGGCATTATCTTGGTTACCGAAGCCGGACAAAGCTTTTTATCCTCGTTAAAGCCGTAAAGAAGCTCACCCGTCTGCACATCCATAAGCACTCCACTTTCAGCATTGACCGTTATTTCACTTTCATTCTCCGCAGAGACAGAAAAAGTAAAAAGAGTTAAGAAAAATATCACTGATGTTATTAAGGCTGTTGACCTTTTCATATCTATCACCTCAAAAAAGTTTTCGCTAATAAATATGAAAGAAAAAGGTAAAATAAAACACCCCCTTGAATATTCTCAAAGTTTGTTTTATAATTACAGGGATAATAATAACAGGGCGGATTAAAATGAAAGTTAAATTCTATACCTTAGGCTGTAAGGTAAATCAATACGAGAGTCAGGCAATAAGCGAGGCTCTCGCTAAAAGAGGCTACGAAACCGTAACCGACGGAAATGCCGACATATTCATAGTAAACTCCTGTACGGTAACTGCCTCGGCAGACCAGAAAACACGGCAGGCAGTAAGACGCTTTAAAAGAAATAATCCCGATTCCATAGTAGTTCTCACAGGCTGTATGCCTCAGGCTTATCCCGAAAAGTCAAAGGAGCTTATCGAGGCCGACATAGTTTTAGGCAACAGAAATAACGAGGAAATCGCAAACGCCATAGAGCAGTTTCTGAAATACGGCTCCAGAGTTTTCGAGGTAAAAGAGCATAAAAAGGGAGACGGCTTTTCGGGAAATACCATAAGCCGCTTTGAGGAAAGAACGAGGGCATACATCAAAATTCAGGACGGCTGTAACCGCTTCTGCTCCTACTGCATTATCCCCTATTCGAGAGGAAGGGTACGCTCGAAGCCGCTCAGTGAGCTGAAGGAAGAACTGAAAAGGCTGGCGGCAAACGGATATAAAGAGGTTGTGCTCGTAGGTATCAATCTTTCCTCCTACGGCTCGGATATAGGGCTTACCTTCCCCGACGCCGTAAAGGCCGCAAACGACACGGAAGGCATCGAGCGTGTCCGCTTAGGCTCTCTCGAGCCTGACCATCTCACTGACGAGGTCATAGAGAAATTAGCCGAATGTGAAAAGCTCTGCCCCCAGTTTCACATTTCCCTGCAGAGCGGCTGTGACAATACCCTCAAGGCTATGAACCGTCATTATACAGCAGATGAGTACAGACAAATCTGCCGCAAGCTCCGTGAAAGCTTTAAGGACTGCACTCTCACCACCGATGTTATGGTAGGCTTCGCCGGTGAAAGCGAGGAGGACTTCAGAGAGAGTCTCGATTTCGTGAAGGAAATCGCCTTTGAAAAGGTGCATATTTTCCCCTACTCAGTCAGGAAGGGCACAAAGGCAGAAGCTTTCGGCGGTCATATCGATAAAAAGGTAAAGGAAGAAAGAAGCCGTATAATGTCTCAGACGGCAGAAAAAATCAGACTCGACTTTTTCAGAAGTCAAATCGGTAAAAAGCATCAGGTGCTTTTTGAAACAACGGACAAGGACGGTTATTTCTGCGGACATACTGCAAACTACATTCCCGTAAAGGCAAGGTTTTCCGGGGAAATGTGCCATAAGACTGCCACAGTGATTATCAGAGAGGTTTCAACTGACGATTGCTGTATAGGTGAAATAGTATAAAAGAAAAACGCTGACGGATCAGATGCTGTCAGCGTTGATTTTTACTATGGAATTTTTCTGCTCGAGGGAGCATTCTCTGATTTTTTCCGTGAAAAGAGCAAACTTATCCGTAGATGAGCACTGAAGCTCATAAACCTCTTTACCCTTTTCCGAAAGCTTTGCCCTTTCACCGTGACGGGTGATGATGGGAACGGAGGAAATTTCCTTAGCCTTGCCTAAAAGTGAAATACCTCTTTCACTTACGGCAAGAATACGCATATAGGGAACTCTTTCCTTTGACATATCTTTAGGAATTTTAAGATAAAGATTCATAACCTCACGCCGCACACGGGAATGAGTATAGTTTTTACTTTTGGCCTTTTCATAGAGCGAGTCAAGGGAATCTGCAGTCTGTACAGCCTCATAAATCCGGCCGGCAAGTCCCGACATATCCGTGACATAAAGACTGTACTCCTCCTTTTTCATTTCACGCAGAGCGGAAAGAACTGCTCGTTCTCCGTTTTTCATCATATAAGGTCCGTTACCCCCGCAAAAGGCTTTTTCGAAAACAGAGTATGCCTTTTCGGGAATAAAATCCCTGCCCTCATTAAGAGCTTCAAAGGCTCTGATTCTGCTTGCGCTCGCCATATTATCGGATATTATCCCGCTGTCGTGACCGCTTCCCCTTCTTTTTACAGAAAGAATTCTGACATCGGGTGAATACCTTCTCAGAGCACGGATATACTCCACGGCAAGAGTGCTGTTCGGAGAGGATAAAACAGCACGCTCTTTTTCGCCGTAAAGCTCACCTACAGCCTCACAGAGAGCCGCAGGATAAGACAGCCCCAATGACATTTTTTCTTTCAGAACGGCAGATACATTTTGGTCATCGA
>JAFSDF010000048.1 GCA_017436375.1 Clostridia bacterium
ATGAAATACGGGAATTTTGTAGAAATTTATGCGGCTGAAAATAACCTTACGGAAAATTTTGTCTATGCGGTAATCGAGTGCGAAAGCGGCTATGATGAGAGAGCTGTCTCCTATGCGGACGCCCGGGGGCTTATGCAGCTCACTCCCGACACCTTCCGATGGCTTCAGAGCAAAAGGGGTGAAAGCCTCAGTGAGGAAATGCTCTTTGATGCAGAGACGAACATAAAATACGGCTGTTATTTTTACGGAATACTTTTCGGAAAATATAAGGACGAAGCCACGGCCATAGCCGCTTACCACGCAGGCATGGGCAATGTTTCCAAGTGGCTGAAGGACGAAAGGTATTCTGACGATGGGAAAACCCTTAGTGACATTCCCTTTAAAAACACTGAAAAATATGTGAATAAGGTTATGAAAACCAGAAATATATATTCAAAACTATATAACGGAAAGGAAGATTAACAAATGGAAAAGGAAAAAAGTGCAGCAGAAGCTCTCAGAGAAGAGCTGATGATGAAAAAGGAGCATTTTTCCGTGGCAATGAGTGAGCAGGAGGTAGCTAAGGCAGACAAATTCTGCGAGGGCTATATGAAGTTCCTTAACGAGGCCAAAACGGAAAGAGAATGTGTCGATTATATTATCGAAAAGGCAGAGAAAAATGGCTTCACCGCCTTTGATAAGACAAAGACCTACAAGCCCGGTGACAAGGTATACCTTAATAACAGAGGTAAAAGTGTCATCCTCGCTCTTATGGGTAAGCAGGGCGCAAAAAACGGCGTAAAAATAGTCGCATCTCACATCGACTCACCCCGTCTCGACCTTAAGCCCACACCGCTTTACGAGGACAGCGAGCTGGCATATTTCAAAACTCACTACTACGGCGGTATCAAAAAGTATCAGTGGGTGGCCATTCCTCTTTCCCTTCACGGTGTTATTATCAAGGCTGACGGCACAAGCGTAAAGGTAAACATCGGTGAAAAGGAGGGCGAGCCTAAATTTGTGGTTACAGACCTTCTCCCCCATCTCGGCAAAGAGCAGGGACAGCGTACTCTCTCTGACGGCATCAGAGGCGAGGAGCTCAATATTCTCATCGGCTCCCGTCCCTTTAAATCTGACAAGGGCAGTGAGCTCGTAAAGCTTAACATTCTTAAGCTTCTTAACGAAAAATACGGCATCGTGGAAAAGGATTTCATTTCTGCTGAGCTGGAGCTTGTTCCCGCCTTCCCCGTAGCCGACATCGGCTTTGACAGAAGTCTCATCGGTGCCTACGGTCACGACGACAGAGTCTGTGCTTATCCTGCCTGTGAGGCTGTTTTCGACAGTGAGCTTCCTGAGCGTACGGTTCTGGCAGTTCTGGCTGATAAAGAGGAAATCGGCTCTGACGGTAATACAGGTCTTAACTCCGCTTATCTTAAATATTTCATCGAGGATCTGGCACAGCTTGACGGTGTGGACGGCAGAGATGTCCTTTCGAGGTCAGAATGTCTCTCCGCTGATGTCAATGCAGGCTTCGATCCCAACTTCCCCTCAGTACACGATAAATATAATGCCTGTGCTCTTAATCACGGTGCAGTAATCACCAAGTACACAGGTGCCAGAGGCAAATCCGGAACCTCCGATGCCAGCGCAGAATTCGTAGGTAAAATCCGCAGAATTCTCGACGGCGCAAATGTTTCCTGGCAGATAGGCGAGCTGGGTAAGGTAGATGAGGGCGGCGGAGGAACTGTCGCTATGTATATCGCTAACCTCGGTATGGATGTTGTGGATCTGGGTGTGCCCGTGCTGTCTATGCACGCACCCTACGAAATCGTTTCAAAGACAGATGTTTACAGCACCTACAGAGCCTGCTACGAATTCTTTAAGGCTGAATAATACTGATAAAAATATGCTCCCGATATTATGTCGGGAGCATTGTTGAAAAAAAGGACGGTGAACTGATGAAGGGAAATGAAAAGCTCTATACCAACATAAAAAGTGCACTTTTAGTGTCCCTCATTACACTGTCATCTTATCTTTATCTGCCCCTGCCTTCGGTCAGCGGTCTTTCTCTGCAGACGGTGTTTATTAATCTTACGGCACTGCTGCTTTCGCCTTGGCAGGGCTTTTTCACGGTGGGACTGTGGCTTCTGGCGGGTGCAGTCGGTCTGCCTGTATTTTCGTCAGGCGCAGGTGCAGGCAAGCTTTTCGGTATAACGGGCGGATTTTACTGGGGCTTTCTCATAGCCGTACCTCTGATGAGCAGACTGAAAGGGAATAAAGCAGCCTTCAGTAAATATCTTACGGCTTTGCTGATAGGACTAATAGTTGAGCATACCCTCGCTGTAATGTTTATGTGCTTACATAACGGAGGAAATGCTGCTTCGGCTTTTACCTCGATATCTATGCCGTTTATCATAGGTGATATACTTAAATGTATCGCCTCAGCTATTATAGCTGTCAGGCTGAAAAGGATAATAAAATAAAAAGGAGCTGTTGCATTAAGCGCAGACCAAAAAGCAAAACAAAAAACAGATGTGTCTGAGTTGATTTCAACTGAAATACATCTGTTTTTATATTTATTAATCAG
>JAFSDF010000049.1 GCA_017436375.1 Clostridia bacterium
TACATCCTCTGAGGGGAAATCCTCGGGGTAGACATTGACGAGAATGGCAGAGTTGGAGTTTCTGCCGTCTCTTGCCCATTCGCTCATACCGTTAACTACCACTCCGCCCTTTTCACTGGTGGCGGATACTACGGTACCGCCGGGACACATACAGAAGGTGTAGGCTCCCCTTTCGTGCTTACCGTGACAGGCGAGCTTATAGTCGGCGGCACCCAGTGCCCTGTGGCCTGCGAAGTCACCGTACTGCGATTTATCGATAAGCTCTCTCGGGTGCTCAATTCTCGCACCGACGGAAAAAGGCTTCTGCATCATCTGTATTCCCTTTGTATAGAGCATTCTTACGGTATCTCTTGCCGAATGACCGATAGCAATAATCACTGCATCGGTCTCAAAATCAGCACTTTTGCCCTTTTCCTCGTAGGTGATACCCTGAATACAGCCGTTATAGACAATAAGGTCAGTGAGCTTGCTTTCGAACTTAACCTCGCCGCCGAGAGAAATAATCTCCTCACGCATACTTTTTACCACACCTGCCAGCTTGTCCGTGCCGATGTGAGGCTTACCCGAATAGAGGATTTCCTCGGGTGCGCCGTGCTCGTAAAACTCGATGAACACCTTACGGCAGAGAGGATTTTTTATACCTGTGGTGAGCTTGCCGTCAGAGAAGGTACCTGCACCGCCCTCACCGAACTGAACATTAGAGGTTTCGTCAAGTATTTTCTGTGTGAAAAAGGTGTTTACATCCTTCGTTCTGCTGTCCACATCTCTGCCTCGCTCCAAAACGAGAGGTCTGAGTCCCACTCTTGCCAGAGTGAGTGCGGCAAAGATACCCGCAGGGCCGAAGCCGACAACGACAGGGCGAAGTGAAGATTTTCTTTTCACCTCGGGCATCACATATTCATAAGGCTCTACTAAAGTGAGCTTATTTGAATTGATTCTCTTTATGATTTTTTCTTCGTCACCGACCACATCCACATCTACGCTGTAGCAGAAAAAAACATTGTCCTTCTTTCTGCTGTCCACGCTTTTACGGACTATGGTCATAGACTTAATCTGCTCGTCCTGTAGTTTAAGTATTTTTTTACAGGCACGCAGCAGGTCTTCCTTCGTAGAGTCAAGACTCTGCTTTACTTCATTAATTCTTATCATTATTTGTCACCCTGTTTATATTAAACTGTCACCGCAGAGCCTTCCGCTGCTCCACGCCCACATAAGATTATAGCCTCCGCAGAAGCCGTCCACATCGAGCATTTCACCGATACAGTAAAGACCTCTCAGCTTTTTCGACTCCATAGTTTTACTGCTGAACTGCCGTGTGTCGGCACCGCCTGCCGTAACCTGTGCATCCTCAAAGGAGCGCAGACTCTCCACCTCAAAGGTAAGCTTTTTCGCTGCGGAGACGATGCTTTTTATCTGTCCGTGAGAAAGCGAGGCGCTTTTATCGTTTAAAGCTATGCCGCAGTTTTTCAGAATTACTGTACCTAATTTTTTCGGCATAAAGCCCGTAAGCAGATTTTCACAGGCGAGATTTCCTTTAATCCTCTCCAGAGCAGCTTCAAACTCACCGTAAGAGAAATCAGGTACGGTGTCAAAGGTAATTTTAATATCCTTCGACTTTTCCCGGGTAATGTAAGAGGTCAGCTGCATCACACATATACCCGAAAGTCCGTAGTCCGTAAACTGTACCTCACCCGACTCGGCAGCTCTTTTTTTGCCGTCAATATAAAGAGTAAGGTCACCCTTATGTCTTATACCCTTTAACTGCTTAACATATTTGCTGTCTTTTACATTGATTTTTGTCAGTGCGGGAGAAGGAGTGATAATGCTGTGGCCGAGATTTTTAATAAGGTCATAGGACTGATAGCCCTTCACTCCTGCCTTGCCTCCGCAGGCAAAAACTACCTTATCGTATTTTCTACCGAAGACATCAAAGCCGTTATCTGCTTTTTTTATGCCTGTAACTGTCTGTGAACAGAGAAATTCCACACCGAGTCTCTCACACTCGAAGCGCAGGGCATCAAGAACACCCGACGCCTGATTACTGAGGGGATAAACCCTGCCCTCAGAATCACTGCGGGTATAAAGCCCCATAGAAGCAAAAAATGAAAGATTGCTCTCCACATTATACTTTTCTAAGGCAAAGCGTGTAAAATCACCGCCGCCGAAATAGGGCAGTTCATTTTCGTTCATCATATTACATCTGCCGTTACCCGTAACGAGGATTTTTTTACCGACTCTGTCGGCACTCTCATAAACGGTTATGCTGACATTTTTCTTTTCTCTTTCAGCCTTGCGGCCGCACTCTATGGCACAGGCAAGGCCTGAGGCACCTCCGCCGATAATCGCAATTTTCATTTTTTCACCTCCAAACTTTATCATTTTAACACAATATTTCCGATATGACAACCTTTAAATAAAAAAATCGTCTCCCCGAAGGGAGACGAAAGACTTACCATTCAATAACTGTGACACCGTATTTGATTTCACCCGAGAACACCTTAAAGATATAATCGAAATAGTCTGCAATCTTTTTCACAAGCTTAGCAAGCCAGTTTTTAAGCTGTGTAAAAATATCATTGGGAAGTTCCTCGATATTTTCAGAGGACAGATCATTTATTAAGGCTATGGCATTATCACTGATGTCGCCCTTGAAAATAATATTGACGATCTCGTTGACATTTTCCTTTACCTTAACGATTTCATCATAGCTGTAGCCTGCTACGGAATGTCTGTCGCCTTCGGTAAGGAAATTATTTATTTCAGAGGCGAGCTTATCCACGATCTGAGCATTGGCGCCGAATCTGTAGTTAATGGCGAAATACATCAGAAGGTAAAGGTATTTCTCACTTTTTAAGGTGCTTGCCGACATTCTCTTTCCGGGGAACTTAAAGAAAGCATAATCGGTTATGCCGTCAAATACATAGGTAAGGAGGCCTTCTATGCTTTCGAGCTCCTCCACACCGTAAGATGTGCGTCCGATTACTTTGCCGTTTGCATCTCTGACAGGCTTACCTGCGGCGATTTTCATACTGAAAAGAGCTGTAGTGGCATCAAAAAGAGATGTAGAATAGCTCTTTGAGAAGGTTTCGATAAGATCAAAAGCAAAATCGATGGGACCGAAAGCAATAAATGAGCTTACAATACCTTCCACGAGAGCCTTGGATATAGCCTTGGGCTTGGAGTAGTCACCGTCGGGGATGTGTGCCACATCGGCGCCGAAAACGATAAGGAAGCTTTTGAAATCGATACCTGTATTGATCCAGTTTCTGTCGATAATCTCCCATATTCTCGAATCCTCAACGATACCCCTGTAGAAGGCTCCCTCATCGGGAGTAGTACCGTTTTTAAAGGCGGATGCGGATGTTACCTCGGTAAAGTCGGGATAAACGAGCTTACCAAGGAAATTGGTAATAGCCAGTGAGTATTCCTCTGTAAATATTTTGTCACCGCCGAGATAATTAATGCTCATTCTCTTGGCATAATAGCCTATGTCACTCATAGTGCTTTCGAGCTTCTCGGAAGTGAAGGGAACGGTAATACCGTTATTGGAGTATGATATGCCGAGCTTTTTCCAGTCAACATATTTGTCGCTTTCGTAAAGGAAATCGTATGTATAGCCGTAAATTTCCTTTCCGGCATTTTCAGCGGCAAATTCCTCATAAGAGCCGAAGCTTTCGGTTATAGGGTTTTTGGCGGCATAACCGTCGGCAGCCGAAGCACCGATAGCAGCTGACGATGAAAAAATCATCATAACAGCCAGAATAACAGATAATACTTTTTTCATTTCGTTACACTCCTTATAAAAGGTATAATTTCACATTTACAGTTTAGCATTAATTTTAACTATTGTCAAATAAAATCTCGCTATGTTCACATTTTTTTAGTATATTTGTCAAAAAACTTGCTATAACAATATGCAAAATGACAATTGAAAACTTCACTTTAATGTGCTAAAATTTCCTTATCAAAAATTCAGGAGGTACAGTATGTCTACTCAACTCAACAAAAAATACGGTCTGCTTACCGCGATATGCACTGTTGTCGGTACTGTTATCGGCAGCGGCGTATTCTTTAAAGCAGAAAAAATTCTTACGGAAACGGGCGGTAATCTTCCCGTCGGCATCCTTGCCTGGGTTATAGGCGGTCTCATTATGGTTGCCTGTGCTTATGCATTTTCCATTCTCGCAACCAAGCACGAAAAGGTCAGCGGTGTAGTTGACTACGCAGAGGCTATGGTAGGTAAAAAATATGCTTACTTTATGGGCTGGTTCCTTGCTCTGCTCTACTACCCCACCCTTACATCGGTTCTCGCATGGGTAAGTGCCAGATATCTCTGTGTTTTCATTAACGCATTTTTACCTGCAGAGGCACAGCTGAGCATCGTAGGTCCCCAGTGTATGACCATCGCCGGTGCACTTCTTATCTGCGTATTCTTTATGAATGCCATCGCACCCAAAATCGCAGGTAAGTTCCAGGTTTCAGCCACCTTTATCAAGCTCGTTCCCCTTTTCCTTATGGCTATCATAGGTACCATCAAGGGACTCTCAAACGGACTTCTCGTAGAAAATTTCACCACCATCGTTAACGAAGATATTTCCGCATCAAGCGGTCTTTTCAAGGCTGTGGTTGCTACTGCATTCGCTTACGAAGGCTGGATCTGTGCTACATCAATCAATGCTGAGCTCAGAGATGCAAAGAAAAACCTTCCCAAGGCTCTCGTAGCAGGTACTCTCATCATCGTAGGTGTTTACATTACTTACTATATCGGTCTTGCAGGCGGCATCAAAAATGAGGTTATTATGGCCGGTGGTGAGGCCGGTGCCAGAATCGCCTTCTCATCAGTATTCGGTAATTTCGCAGGAACCGCACTCTTCCTTTTCGTTGTTATTTCCTGTCTGGGTACTCTCAACGGTCTTACACTCGGATGTGCCAGAGCCTTCCATGCTATCGCATCCCGCGATCTCGGTCCCAGACCCAACATCTTCAAGCAGGTAGATCCGGCAACAAATATGCCCGCCAACTCCTCAATGATAGGTCTTTTCATCAGCGGTCTCTGGCTCCTTTTCTTCTACGGCTCTCAGCTCGATACTCCCTGGTTCGGACCCTTCTCCTTCGACTCCTCCGAGCTTCCCATCATCACAACCTATGCTATGTATCTTCCCATTTTCTTCAATATGCTCAGAAAGAGCAAGGACCTCGGCGTAGTCAAGGGCAAAATCGCTCCCATCCTTGCAATCTGCGGTTCAATATTTATGGTTGTTGCCGCTATTTTTGCACACGGCGTTTATCCCTATCAGGCTGCTAAGGCAAACGGTACCTTCTCTCTTCCCGTTCTCTTCTATCTCATCACCTACATCGTAATTATGGTATTCGGTGCTGTCCTTATGAACAGCGGTAAGAAAAGCAAAAAATAATCAGCTCACATAACAGATAACGGAGTGATCCAAAGTCACTCCGTTATTTTTTTCAGCTTTTCCTTATGTAGTAAGTCCGAAGCTTACAGATAAGGCTTTATCTATTTTATACATATCGGATTTGTTAAGATTGCCCATTTTTTCACGAAGACGCTTTTTGTCCAGTGTTCTTACCTGCTCTAAGAGAACTATGGAGTCTTTGGCAAGACCGCAGTTATCCGCATTGACCTGAATGTGTGTGGGAAGGTCTGTTTTAA
>JAFSDF010000050.1 GCA_017436375.1 Clostridia bacterium
CACGGCTCTTTCTTACAGTATAAAACATGGTCCGCTCCCTCAGGCGATGACCACGGTGCTATTCTCGGTGTAGGCGGTAACTTCTCTTATGACTACGCAGAGGAGATTTTCAAAGATTTCCGTAAAAATGTCCCCTGGCCCGAATACACCGTTGACAAGGTTGAAAAAGGTATGACCCCCTACCACAGAGGCATTTATTGCTTCACAGAGGACGGCTTTATCGCTCTCGGTGACACAGCCTGTCTTACCAAGCCCAATTGCGGCGAGGGCTGTACCTCCTCCCTTTATCAGGCGGAAATCGCAGTGGATGTTATTTCCAAGCTCCTTAATGAAGGTAAAGAGCTTAGCCAGAGAAATATGTGGTCGATAAACAAGCGTTACATCGATGTTCAGGGCAAAGCCTTCGACTCAATGCGTCCTCTGCTTACAGGAATCGTTCAGGCCTCATACGACGAAGCAGAGTATCTTTTCAGAAAGGATATCATCTTCAGTCAGAAAATCCTCGGCGGTATGGGTCAGGATCTTGCCTTAAGTCCCAAGGATATCGCAGAGCTCGTTTCAGGCATCGCATCGGGTCTCGTCACAAAGAAAATAAGACCCTCTACTCTCAAGAAAATTGTAAAAGGTCTGCTCGACAGCGACAAGGTAGGTAAGCATTATGACGCTTATCCCGAAACGCCCGACGGCTTCCCCGAATGGAAGAAAAAGGCAGACGAAATATGGGCAGGTACCACCTTTATGTATGAAACTGCGGATAAGGATTTAATGAGAAAATTAGGCATAGGATAATTCGGAAACCTCTCAGCCACTTCGTGACAGCTCTCCTTTCAGGAGAGCCTGTTTTTGCCTTAAAGGAGAGGTGGCAGCCGATAGGCTGACGGAGAGGTTATCCCCCCCCGACACCTTGTAATAAGATTGGACTTAATTAAATATCGTAGCAGAAAGTTGTGTGCTCCACCTATGACTATACAAAAAATCTGTATCGTTTTATTGATTATTTCTCCTATATTGTTGTTGCATTTTCTTACAAAAGCAAATTTTTTATTTGTAAGGACAAAAAAAATATAAAAAAATACTGAAAATTTACAAAGAAACCTTCAACACTACAGAAAGATTCTTTCTTATCTTTTTATATAAAACCAAAGGCTATCGTAAACTGTTCTTTATGAACTATATTTTAGCATTTAGTATGCTTATTACCATTTTTTTGTTTTTGCTTTCCGAAGAATTTTGGGTGCGTTCTTTTGTTGTACATACCATTTTCAGTGTTCTTTTTAACCTTTATGTTATGGCAGATGCTTATTTCGAATAACAAAAAAACCACAGAGACCCCGGAAATCTCTGTGGTTAAATTATATATTTCGTAAACACTATAAGCCTTGGTCTTTGCCTCGCTCTCTTAATGCGTCTTCCAATTCTTTATCCCGTTACCCCACTCAAGGATATAAATATCCACATTACGTCTGCCGAAGCTGCGGCAGGTGCTGTAACCGCGCATATAAAGGTCTACGACAGTACTGCTGTTATAGATAAATCCGCCTGTATCACTTGCTATACAGTAGCCGTAATTCCACTTTCCGTCGGAGGAAACGATGTACATTTTAGTGCCGTAGGGGATTTCTCTCGGATCAACCGCTACTCGTCCCGGCATAGCGGGAGCGCCTGTGGAGCAGGTAGTGCCGGTGCAGTAGGCTGTAGCCTTGCCGGTAATTACCTTTTTATATTTAACCGGTCTGCCGTTTTTATTAAGAGGGATTTCAAAGGGGGGCTTAAGCTCGGAAATAACCCTGCCCGATTTCACTGTCGCGCCCGTAAAGCCTGTAGAGCGCACCTTGGTACCTCTGATGAGCACTTGAGTGACTGGCTCCTTTACCACCTTACTGCTGAGAACCTCCGTTTCGGTAACCTTGCCGTCAACATATGTATATTTATATTCATTGACGCTTTTGCCCTTGACGCCCTTTTTCTTAATCTTTCTTTGGTCCTCATACATTGAATCATCGTATTCAACCTTGGTTTTAAAGTCTGTTTTAACGGTTTTTGTCTCCGTACGGTAAGCTATTCTTTTAACGGTAAGAGATGTTGCTTTTTTGATTTCTTTGGTCATTTTCTTTGAAATTTCATCAAACTGACCGAGATTTATACCCGCCTGCTTAATAACGCTCTCTACGGTACCGCCGGTAATATTTACGGTCTTTTCTTTGCCGTCCACATTGATTTTAACCGGAAAGGCACGGGTGATCTCTATTTTCATATCCTCCGTAATGCCCACTTCCTCGTCGAAATTAAGGCTGTCTCCGTCCTTCAGCTTCACTCCCGCTTTATCAAGAGCAGACCTTACGGTACCTGCCACAGTAAGCTCAGCTACCTGTTTGCCCTCATCGTAAATAACCACATTATGCTGCTCTGCTACGACAATAACCTTTTTTCCCTCATCGGGATGATAATAATCGAGCACCAAACTGTTTTTATCATTAAGAGTGATTCCGGCTTTGGCAACTATTTCCTCCGGGCTTTCAGAAAAGGTCATCACCTTATGCTGAACGCTGTCACAGAAAACATAAGTAACTCCGATATCGGATTTATAAACGAGAAAACCAATCAGCAGACAGAGAAGTGTCACTACCG
>JAFSDF010000051.1 GCA_017436375.1 Clostridia bacterium
TTCAGTAAAATCAAAGGTTCTGTCTATTCTGTCAAGGTCATATTCCATACGAAAATATCTTGACTGAAAATAGGTTCTGAAATTTTTTCTCCTCAGGTCATTTTTAAAGCGAAGAAAAGCATCTGTGTCGTTATTAAAGGTGTTTCCGTGACATTCGGGACATACAAGTAAGCCGTATTGGTCTGCAACATCGCATATCCTTCCCGTGTTTTCAAGCAGCACCTTATATTCGCTTTCGCTTGTCTTTTCGCTGTCTTTTTTACCGAGCCATACTCTTACGGAAGATGCTCCCATTTTTTTTGCGATTTTGCAGGTATTAATCCACTTCTCTTCATCATAAAGTGCACAGTTCACATAGCTTCCGTAGGAACTGATTTTTATTTTCGCCGTGTCACAGAGTGCTTTTACCTTAAGAGCATCATCAATACTTTTTACATGTACATCTGAGCCCCATTCGATATAGTCGATACCTGCCTTTTTTGCGAGCTCGACCACTTCCTCTGCGCTCTTTTTTCTGAAGGTAACACTGCAAAGACCTAATTTAAAATAATTCATCTTACGCCTCCGAAAGTACTGCTTCCATTTCGGCTTCCTTCTGCTTTCTGTATATTTGAAGCTTCGCATCCATTTCGTTTTCATCAAACTTAAAGAATATCATCGGAATAGCCTGAAGGATAAGACCTATCGCGCCCATAGCCGTAAGCATAAAGAATATGCCATTAAGAAGAGCAGTGTAATTCACTCCGTCAATAATACTTGCCTGAGTGGTGGAGGTAATAAGAGGCTTCGTAACATTTTCGGTTATAATCTCCATCTTTTCAGCGTTATAGCCTAAAATGTCGATAACCTGAAGAACTATAACATTAAATACTGCTACTGCTACCTTATATAAGAGTCCCTTAAAGGAGTAAACGGTAGCCTCGAGACGGTCGCCCTTTTCCATTTCGACACTGTCAGTCACATCTGCGATAATGGAAACAATAAGCACTGTGCTCATACCGACCGGGAAGTTAGTAAAGAAACGGAGTACCGCATAAAGGATAAAGCCCGGTATAGTATTATAGGGTACCACATAAATGCCGATTATGTAAACAACAATGTTTGCAGCAGCTCCGAGGAAGGACATCCATATCCAGAGCTGTTTTTTAGACATTTTTTTAAGAAGCGGCGGAACAAGAAGCATTGAAAGCATGTAGGATGCACCGCTCATAACGGAAAGAAGCGTAGGAAGAATGGCCACAGCATCTATGTTCGGATTTTTGCCGACAATACCTTCAATGAAAAGATTAATCTTGTCCATAGGCAGAATGCCGATACAGTTCCAGCGTGCAAAGTATGAAAGGAAAATTGCACCTATGTTTATAATGCCGTTAAAGAATGCAGCAAGAAGAAGCATAACTATTCTCTTATCTTTAAGAATAACCTTTATGTTCTTTGATGATTTTTCTTTTTGGGGCGGAATATAAATTTTTTCCTTTATTCCGAAGAATGACCACATCATAATAGCGGCACCCATAACTGCAAAAATTGCTGCTGACCAAAAATATCCCATATCGGTCATATCCTTTTTGCCGTTACCTAAAAGGCCTGCCATGGTCCATATAAGAACAGAGGGAAGAATAGTACCCAGTGAACCTACTGTATTAGAAATTGACACGGCCTTAACTCTGGAATCCTTCTGCGGAAAAACAAGAGGAGTAAGACTGTTTCGGGGAATTTCAATGGCAGTATAGGCTGTAATGTAAACCATATACATAATAAGCATATACACGAAGTTACCTGCATTACCTAAATTAGTGCCGTCCTTTGTTATGATGTTCCAGCTTTCGGGAAAGTTTACGGGAAGGAACAAAAGTGCTGTGGTAACAGCAAAGGGAATAGGTATCCACAGAAGATAGGGTCTGCATTTGCCCCACTTTGTTCTTGTGCGTTCAACAATCTGTCCCATAATGGGATCATTTATTGCATCCCACACCTTTGTGCCTAAAAGAACAATTGATACAAGGCCCATGCTCAGCTTGAGAACATCGGTCATATAAAAATTGATTACGGTGTAAACTGTGCAGTCTATAAAGAAAAAACCGAGAGGTAAAAGTGAGAAGGCTAATATTTCTTTATTGGACGCTCTTTTAATGTCGATTTTTCTGTTTCCTGTGTTCATATTGTTTCTCCTTCATTTATTCTGCTCAGGTAATGCTCAAAGGGCTTTTGTCCGTAAGGTACGGGTGAAACCCTGATATATTCGGTTTTACCGTCGGAGGTAACAGTAAGATAATCTCTGAAATGAAGATTTTCCTTTACTGCTTCACCGTTTTTTATGAAAACTGCTCCGCCGCGGCTGCCTGTTTCGGGAAGCTCTGAAACAATGGCTTCGAGGAGTGCCTTCATACTCAGAAGCATATCCCTGTCACGGTAGTATTCTAAAAGGCTTCTGTGCTCGTCAGGGTAGGCAGCGAGAGCCTCACTGACCTCCTTGAGAAGCGAAAGACAGCTCTCATAATCTCTTTTAAATGCTGCGGACTGACTCATTTTCTTTTTGAAACGAGAGTAGTCTACCGTACTGTTAACCGTGAAAGCCTTCTGTTTGATTTCAAAGGCCGACAGCTTATTTTCATCAACAGGCTCCGCATTCTTAGCTTTTATGTGCTTTGCTGCTATAAGCCCGCCAACCTGAGTATCATTTAGAGCAGAGCCGCCGGGCCGTGAAAGACCGAAAGTGCCTGCCGCTTCACCGATAACATAAAGTCCCTTGATGTCGGTTTCAAAATTAATATCCGTATAAACACCGCCGTTATTATGCTGTGCACATACGGCAATACGAAGCGCCTCGGTTTCGAGGTTAATACCCTGCCGAAGATAAACATCAATAGCCTTGCTGTTAAGCTTTTTAAGTCTTTCGAAAGGCGTATCAGCCATACACTCTGTCAGATTTATGTACTGTCTGGCTTCGTCGCATAGCTTTTCAAAGCTGAAATCATCAGGGTTTTTTCTGTAGTCAAGATAAACCTTTCTGCCTTTACTCATTTCAGAATGTACTGCAAGGTCAACCTTTGAGCTTTTCTCTGTCCTATTAAAAGAAAACGGCCATTGATAACCCTTAAAAAAAACATAACTGTAGGCCTCATTTATGTCAGAAAAATAATCTTTAAGGAATTCTGTTTCTTTTCCTTCTTCATCTATGCTGATGAAACGCGGGATAACCTGCATAAAGCTGCCGGATACATTCCAACGGAAATCAA
>JAFSDF010000052.1 GCA_017436375.1 Clostridia bacterium
CACAGGCACCCCTGACAGAGAGAATGAAAAGAACCTTTCATTTGTAAAATTACCGTAATGCTTAGTATAAAAAGAATGAGGAGCTGTTGCATTAAGCGCAGACAAAAAAGCAAAACAAAAAACAGATGTGTCTGAGTTCATTTCAACTGAAATACATCTGTTTTTATATTTATTAATCAGAATTATCTGTGTTGCACAAGGGTAAAATTTGCTTTTTTAGCCGCTTTTTCGCCCGCTCGAAGTATAAACATACGCCTTCGGGACGAAGAAAACGACTTCTGCATCTTAATGCAACAGCCCCTTTATAATATTATCCATCTATAGTTTTATAAATCAAAGACTGTTAATCATCGAAAGATGATCTACATAGAAGCCCTTGACCTCATTAGGCTTCATAAGTCCGCCCTGAAGCGACATGTGGTCGCCGTCATAGGTAGGCATTATGTTCCACATACCCTTTTCTATATTATTTGCATCGAAATCCTTTGCAGGAGCACCGAAGGGAGCGGTGGCGGAAAGAGTGTTTACCAGACCGTCGTTCTGCTGCCAGGATTCGTCGATTACATAACCTGCCTTTGTTTCGCCTGTATATGCACCCATAGCCTTAGACGAGGCGATGAAAAGAGATTCCATTTTCTTTTCTACGGGAGCCCATGTTCCGTCCTCCTTCTGCTCAGTGGCGTTACAGGGGAAGGAGAAATAGTAGGTGTCCTCAAGGGTGAGTATGGTGCTGTTGAGCTCTAAGGCGTTATCAATATACATATCGTAGGAAGCGAAGTCCTTTTCGCTTCTGCCGTCAGTGTTGCCTCCGTTGGCGGCTCCTACGAGATTTGACATAGCATACTGTATTTCGCTTTTGATACCGTCTAAGGCTCCTTCGCCCTCGGGCATATCCTTTTTATCCACCATATAAGCAGTGGTTCCGTTATGGGGAGCGGCTAAAGTGGTGATACTGTAAATCCAGTCACCCTTTCCGCCCTTAAAGAAGTCGGAAAGCTCATTTTCGGGTGTGGCGGCAATTTCAGCCTCAGCACCCTTTTCCATTATGCTGGCGAAAAGCCTCACTGTGGCACCGCCGAAGGAGTGACCTAAAAGGTTGATTTTATCCTCACTGCTGAAGGACTCGATGAGGGCTCTGCCTGTGTAGTCCTCGCCGTATCTTTCATGACCGCACTGCTCACTGTGAGCTTTGCCGTAGTCCACCACATTGCCGGTGAGCTGTGCATAAAGCTCGCAGGCTCTGTCCCATGCACTTGAGGAGGGGGCTACGGAAGCGGCATAGCAGTCGAAGCCTTTGTCACCGAGATATTTCATAAGGTCACCGCCGAACATACCCCAGTAGGGCATAACCTTGTAGGCGGCATCATAGCTTCCCCAGCCGGAGAGACCGTGTACGAAAACATATTTGTAGTTTGTGTTCCAGTTACTGCTGTCAGCCTTAAGACATTCACCCGAATAGCCGAAAAGCATGGCGACGGATACTATAAGGCTGATGATTTTGTATACAATATTATTAACAAAGACCTGCATAATTCTGCCTCCTTTGACTATTGTATTTATGATAACACAGATTTTCTGTCAAAGACAATATATTTTTTCTATTTTAAATATTTTAAATTTTTTCTTGAGATATCTGAGCGGAAAAGATCCGATAAAAACCTTAGCTTACTTATGAAGTGTCACCTGTTTGCATATTTCTTTGCTTATATTCAAAAATTATGAATAAAAATGTATTTTTTCTAAAAAAACCCTTGACTTTTGCATAAATGGGTGTATAATCGTATGCATACTTTCAAAAACAGAGGAGATTTAACTATGAAACAGATTAAAAAAATTGTACTTGCTTATTCAGGCGGTCTCGATACATCCATCATCATTCCCTGGCTCAAGGAAAACTATGAGGGCTGTGAGGTTATTGCAGTTTCGGGTAATGTAGGTCAGGGCACAGAGCTTGACGGACTCGAGGAAAAGGCACTCAAAACAGGTGCTTCCAAGCTTTACATCGAGGATCTTAACGATGAATTCGTAGAGGAGTACATCTACCCCACTCTTAAGGCAGGTGCCATCTATGAGGGTATGTATCTTTTAGGTACTGCCTTTGCCCGTCCTCTTATCGCCAAGAGAATCGTTGAAATTGCCAAGGCTGAGGGCGCAGATGCTATCTGTCACGGCTGTACGGGTAAGGGTAACGATCAGGTTCGCTTTGAGCTTGCTATCAAGGCCTTCGCCCCTGAAATGGAAATCATCGCTCCCTGGAGAACCTGGGAATTCAAGAGCCGTGAGGATGAAATCGAATACGCTATCAAAAAGAATATCCCTCTTAAGATTACCAGAGAGACAAACTATTCCAAGGATAAGAACATCTGGCATCTTTCACATGAGGGCCTTGATCTGGAGGATCCCGCAAATGAGCCTAAGTATGAGGAAATCCTTGAAATGGGCGTAACACCCGAGCAGGCTCCCGACGAGCCCACATATATCACCATCGGCTTTGAAAAGGGTATTCCCACCACCCTCAACGGCGAAAAGCTCAGCGGTGTTCAGATGGTTACCAAGCTCAACGAAATCGGCGGTGCAAACGGCATCGGTATCATCGATATGGTAGAAAACCGTCTCGTAGGTATGAAGTCCAGAGGCGTTTACGAAACACCGGGCGGAACCATTCTCTACAAGGCTCACGAAATGCTCGAGCAGCTCTGCCTCGACAGAGATACCCAGCACTTAAAGCAGCAGCTTTCCACCAAATTCTCAGAGCTTGTTTATTTCGGCCAGTGGTACACTCCCTGCCGTGAGGCTCTTTCCGCTTTCGTGGACAAAACACAGGAGACAGTTACAGGTGAGGTTAAGCTCAAGCTCTATAAGGGCAACATCATCGGCGCAGGTATGAAGTCACCCTACTCACTTTACAGTGAGGATATGGCTACCTTCGATGAGGATGACTGCTACGACCAGGCAGATTCAAAGGGCTTCATCAACCTCTTCGGTCTTCCCCTCAAGGTCAAGGCTATGCTTTCCAAGGATTGGGACATCAAATAATTATTGTATATCAGGGGGCTGTTGCAAAACAGTCCCTGTTTTGCAAGTAAAAAGTAATAAGGAAAAGTGAATAGGTATTGACAAAACATTAAGATTTTAGGATAATTAATTAAATGCTTTATTTGCGATTTCACAGGGACACGGTGTGCCGTGTCTGCTAAATAAACACACAAACAGGAGGAACACACTATGCCCCTTTGGACAGGACGCTTTAAAAAATCACTCGACAGCAAAACAAACGATTTCAATTCATCCATTTCCTTTGACAGCCGTATGTACGCTCAGGATATAAAGGGCTCCGTCGCCCATGCAACAATGCTCGGAAAGCAGGGCATAATAGCAGGGGAGGAAAGCGAAAAAATCGTAAAAAATCTCAAAGAAATCCTCGCTGACATAGATGAGGGCAGACTGGAATTTGATATGACCGCTGAGGACATTCATACCTTCGTAGAGGGCGAGCTTACCGGGAGAATCGGCGACAGCGGTAAAAGACTCCACACAGCCAGAAGCCGTAACGACCAGGTGGCTCTCGATTTCAAGCTTTACCTTATTGACCAATATGAAAGAATCAGCAGTGCCCTGAGAGAGCTTATTGAAACTGTTCTCGACAAGGCTGAGGAAAACTATGCCGCAGTTATGCCCGGCTATACTCATCTTCAGCGTGCACAGCCCATAACCTTCGGCCATCACCTTATGGCTTATGTGAGTATGCTCAGCCGTGACCTTGACCGCCTTTCCGACTGGCTGGAACGCACCAAGGTTTCTCCTCTCGGCTCCGGTGCTCTGGCAGGCACCACATACCCTCTCGACAGAGAGTATGCGGCAGAGCTTCTCGGTCTCGACGGCAGAGTGACGGATAACTCCCTCGACGGTGTCTCCGACAGAGATTATGCGCTCGAGCTTTTAAGTATTCTTTCTATCATAATGGTGCACCTTTCCCGTTTCTCCGAGGAAATTATAATGTGGTGCTCCTGGGAGTTTAAATTCATCGAGCTCGACGATGCCTTCTCCACGGGCAGCAGCATTATGCCTCAGAAGAAAAATCCCGACATCGCAGAGCTTGTCCGCGGGAAATCGGGCAGAGTTGTCGGTGACCTTCAGACAGTTTTATCTGTGATGACAGGTAATCCTCGGGCCTATAAGAAAGATATGCAGGAGGATAAGGAGGCAGTTTTCGATGCTCTCGATACCACTCTTATGTGTATCGAAACCTTTACGCCCATGCTTGCTACTGCCACCGTTCTTCCCGATAATATGAGAAAAGCCGCCGCCAAGGGCTTCATCAATGCCACCGATGCGGCAGACTATCTGGTTTACAAGGGACTCCCCTTCAGAGATGCCTATAAGGCCACAGGTCAGCTGGTAGCTCTGTGCATCGACAGGGATCTCACCCTCGAAACTCTCCCCTTAGAGGAGTACAAGGCTGTGTGCGACCTTTTCGACGAGGATGTATATAAGGCTATTGACCTTGACGAATGTGTGAAAAAGAGAACGGTCAAGGGCGGTCCCTCCCCCGAGTGTGTTCTCCGTGAAGTTAAAAATATGCGCCGGAAGCTCGGAATGTAATAAAAAAACAAGCGACACTTTGAAAGAAAGCAGAATCTTACAAAGTGTCGCTTTATGACTGTTTCGGGTAAAAAAACACATTAAAAATCATTTTCTTTTCAAAAAATGACATTCCGTTTACCTTTTTCGACATACTTTTTATGGCAGAGGCTGTAGAATAAGTGTGAAAGAAGGCACTTCTTTACATATTTTAAGAAAAGAGGAAGATTATGAGAGAAAAACTGAATATTGTGTCAAACGCATTTTTACTTACTGTGCTCGGTGTAAGAATAGAGCTTTATAACCGTCTGCTGACAGAGCTTTTCCGTAAAAGAAAACTGATATTTCTCTGCGGATATATCGACAGCCGTCTGCTGTCATTGAGAAAGGATTTTCTTATGCTGGAAAAAAGACATCTTTCTTTTATTTGCCTTGACATATAAGCTGTCGTGAACTATAATTTTTACAGGAGATAAAAGGAGTGAGAATATGAAAACAAAAGAAAATTCCGGCGATAAGCTTTTACGGCAGCAGAAAAAAAGAGAAAAAGAAATCGCCAAATGGGAAAAGGAAAAGGCGAGACCTCAGAGAAAATACTACTTCGCTTATCTGGTGCTGATTATAAGCATAATCTATGCTACCGATGAAATCGCATCCCAGATAGGCACACTGATGAAAACGGAAATCGCTAACGATCTTTTTGCGAAATTCGGTGAAAGCTCCGTAGGTCTGCTGGATATTCTTTCCATTCTCGTAGTGCCCTTCCAGGCTCTCGGTCTTCTCTACCGTCCCTTAGCAGATAAATGGGGCAGAAAGAGATTCCTTATCATTAATACCTTCGGTATGAGCTTTGCTATGTTCGTCATTTTCCTTTCGGGAAATCTTGCTGTGTATTTCATCGGTGCCTGTATGGTGCAGTTCTTTATTCCTCACGATATGCATGTGGTCTATATTATGGAATCCTCGCCCGCTAAGCACAGAGCGAGAATTTATTCCTCGATAAAGTTTTTCGCAAATATGGCGGTTATGCTTGTGCCTCTCTTAAGGCGTATGCTTATGGCTGACTCCTCGCAGTGGAGAAATGTTTATCTTATCCCTGCCATCGTCGGTATCGTAACCAGTCTTATCGCTCTGCTGTTTGCCAGAGAGCCCGACACCTTTATCGACTCCCGTCTGCGTTATCTGAAAATGAGTGACGGAGAAAGACAGGCACAGCAGGCTCAGAAAAAAGCCGAAAACGCTCAGGGCGGTCTTATCCCGGCGCTTAAATTCGCTATGAAGCACCGCCAGCTCAAATGGCTTTACATCACCTCAGCCATAGCAAATTTAGGCTTTATCGGTACCATCAACTATCAGGTAATTATGTCCTACGGTTATGCGGAAAATTATTTCGGCAAGGGAATGTTTGATACTCTTGAGGCGGCTCTTGAGGCAGTGAGTACAGGTGATGTTACCTCTGCGCTGTTTATGTTTCCTGTAGGCTGTGCCGTATCTCAGGTGATTATGGGCTTTATCTGTGACTCAAAGGGCAGAAAGGCCGCAGCTGTCACGACTGCATTTAACGGCCTTGTTTTCTTTGTTCTCTTTTCTGTCGGTGCCTCTGCAGCCTTTAATCCTTATGTGGTAGGCTTTTGCTGCGGTGCCTTCATAGGAAGCTACTATTCGACCAATGATGTAATTATTATGATGATAGGTGAATCCTCACCCACAAACCTCCGCTCATCGACTATGTCTGCTCAGTTTATCGTAACTGCAGTCGGTGTGGCTGTTTCCTACATAGTCAGTCTGCCTCTTATCACTGTTCTGGGAAACAGTGTGACAGGTACAGTGTCCTTCGCGCTTCTTGTGCCCGGCTTTATTGCGGCTCTTATCTGTCTTATCCGCAAGGCAAATGAGACCAAGGGAATCGATATGGATACAGTTACAGGCTGTGAGTGGGATTGATTAAATGCAGAATACAGAATGCAAAATGCAGAATAGCGGGTGAGACTTCGGGAAACCGAAAGTGATACACCGATAATTTAAGTGCTAAACGCTAAACGATAAACGCTAAACGGGCGGGTAAGACTTCGGGAAATAAGCATTGATACACCGCCGAATAAAGGTGTATATTATAGGGGCACAATGCATTGTGTCCGCAAAGGATACCCCCTCCGTCACGGCGTAGCCGCGCCATCTCCCGCTTTCAGGGGAGGCTCTGTGATGCGACTCCG
>JAFSDF010000053.1 GCA_017436375.1 Clostridia bacterium
AGATAAAATGTCCGTAGATGAGCTGCTGTGTGTAAGCGATATATGCATATCCGATTATTCTTCTCTCGTTTTCGAATACTCACTTTTTGAAAAGCCGATGATATTTTTCGCTTACGACCTTAAGGAATATTTCGACAGCAGAGGCTTCTACTATGATTATGAGGAGCTAACCCCCGGACCGATTTGCGGGACTACCGATGAAATTATCGCATATATAGGCAATATTGAACAAAGCTTTGATAAAGGTGAAGTGAAGAAATTCAGAAATAAATTTATGAGTGCCTGTGACGGAAGGTCAACAGAAAGAATAATTTCTGAGGTCTTTGGTGACGAATATGCTCATCACAGATTGTAATATTGATTGCAACCTTGACAAAATCCTTTTTTTATGTACAATATACTGAGTGATTTTACAGAATTATTTTAAATCAGAAAGGATGTCATATAATGGGGCTTAAAGGCGCATTGCAGCAAACTTTTCTTTATACTATCTATCTTTTCTTTGTGAAATATCTGAGAAAAGCAAAAAGAATCATCAGAAAAAGCACAAAGAAATTTATTAAAAAAGTCAGGAATATACCTAAAAGAATCAAAAAATTCATCAGAGGAAAATATAACCGTCTTTACACAGAATATGTAATAGCACATCTGTATCCGTCGATTTATAAAAAGTACTCAAAGCTTCCTGTCGATGAAAAGAAAGTTGTTTTTATTGAAATCAGACTTCCCAAGCTGACAAACAGCTTTCAGCTTATGTATGATAATCTCTATGCCAATACAGATTTCGACATTCACTGCCACTTTTTGAGAAACACCTTCGTTACCAGAAAGGAATACCGCGAAAGGTGTAAGGCAATGATCCGTGACATCGCTACGGCAAAGTATGTTTTCTTTGATGAGGCTACAAATGTTACGGGAAGATTCGTAACCCGCCCCGAAACAGTCATTACACAGCTCTGGCACGGCTGCGGTGCCTTCAAAAAATTCGGCTTCAGCACAGCTGATGCCATTTTCGGCGCTTCGAGAAAGGATATGGAAAGATATCCCTTTAACAGAAACTACACCCATGTAACCGTCAGCAGTCCCGAGGTTATCTGGGCTTACGAGGAGGCCATGCAGTATTCACACGAAAGCGGTGTGGTAAAGGCCCTCGGAAGCAGCCGTACAGACATTTTCTACGACAAAGAATTCATAGGCAAGTCCTTCGATGTACTCTATGAGCGATTCCCTGCTGCCAAGGATAAAAAGGTTATCCTTTATGCACCCACCTTCCGCGGAAGAGTAGCAAAGGCAAAGTCTCCCAATGTACTCGACCTCAATATGCTTTATGAGGCTCTCGGTGACGAGTATGTGGTTATTATGAAGCATCATCCTCTCGTAAGAAAGAGACCTGAAATTCCGGAAGAGCTCATTGGCTCATTTGCCGTGGACTTCACTGATGATATGAGCATCGAATCTCTTCTGTGTGTAAGTGACATCTGCATTTCTGACTATTCATCGCTTATCTTTGAGTATTCACTTTTCGAAAGACCTATGATTTTCCTTGCTCACGACCTGGAAAACTTCTTTGATTGGAGAGGCTTCTACTACGATTACGACGAGCTTACTCCCGGCCCTATAGTTTCTACCAACGAGGAAATCATCGACTATATCAAGGATATTGATACCAACTTCAACAAACAGGAGGTAATCGATTTCCGCAATAAGTTTATGAGTGCCTGCGACGGTAACGCCACACAGAGAATTATTGATACAGCTATGGGTGAAGACTATAACAGGTTCAAAAAAGCTGTTCCCCTGCCTAAGGATGATTATCACCTGCTTCCGAGTGCTGACGATTTCGAGGAATTACTCAAAAAAATCTGACTTCAAAGCAAACCTGAATTAACGGGTTTGCTTTTTATTTAGTATTAACATTGACAATCAGCCGTATTTCCTATATAATTAGTCGGTAAGGGCTGATTAAATTCCGGCTTTTACGAATATAATTCAGAGGTGAATACAAATGATATATGCAGTTATCGCCGCAGGCGGCATAGGCAGCAGAATGGGTAATGTGGAAAAGCCCAAGCAGTATATTACTTTAAAGGATAAGCCCATCATTGCACACACTGTAGAGAAGTTTTATGTTAACGACTGTTTCAAAAAGATTATTATTCTCTGCCCCGAGCAGTGGGTAAATCACACTAAATCTATTATCAAAAAGCATCTTCCCGAGGATGAGCGCGTAGTAGTTCTTCAGGGCGGAAGCACCAGAAATGAAACAATAATGAATGCAATTAAGTTCATCGAGGAAACCGACGGTCTCGACGATGAAACCATTATCGTAACACACGATGCCGTAAGGCCCTTCGTTTCAGCCAGAATTATCAGCGAGAACATCGAGGCTGCGCTCAAATACGGTGCCACGGATACTGTCGTTCCCGCCACAGACACCATCGTAGAAAGTCAGAACGGCTCTGTTATCAGTAACATTCCCGACAGAAGCAAGCTTTATCAGGGTCAGACTCCTCAGTCCTTTAAAGCAAAGCTTCTCAAAGATTTATACTACAGCCTTACAGAGGAAGAAAAGGACATCCTTACCGATGCCTGTAAAATTTTCAGTATGAAGGGTTATGACGTTCATCTTATCGACGGTGAGGTACACAATATTAAAATCACCTATCCGTATGACCTCAGAGTGGCAAAAGCACTTTTAGACGAAGAAATCAAATAATTCTGAAAGGAAAAGTCAATGCTTAATACAGTATTCAGATTAACTCAGCCGAGAAAAATCGAAATCGCCTTCAGCGAAATCGATATTTTCAGCGGAAATGTTATAGTAAGACCTACTTATCTCTCCATCTGTAATGCGGACCAGAGATATTTTCAGGGCACCAGAGATCCTAAGGCTCTGGCAGAAAAGCTCCCTATGGCTCTCATCCATGAGGCAGTCGGCGAAGTAGTCTACTCCCCCGATAAAGACTTCAAGCCCGGTGATTTTGTGGTTATGATACCCAATACACCCGTCGAGAAGGACGAGATTATCGCCGAAAACTATCTTCGTTCGAGCAAGTTCAGAGCCAGCGGCTTCGACGGCTTTATGCAGGAATATGTCTCCATCAGTGCAGACAGACTCGTTAAGCTGCCCGCTGACATCAATCCTGCTGTGGCTTCCTTCACTGA
This sequence comes from Clostridia bacterium, assembly GCA_017436375.1. GTDB lineage: Bacteria > Bacillota > Clostridia > Oscillospirales > Acutalibacteraceae > UBA6857. The sequence continues at coordinate 3,166 of JAFSDF010000053.1, forward strand.
AATCGTTTCTGTAAGTGTTCACGCTATCAGCCGTTTTAAGAGATTTTCACACGAAAGAAGAGAAACCATCGGTGTCTGGGGCGACGGCAACCTCAGCTACATCACCTGTGTTTTCCTCAGAAAATTCTTTCCCGATGCCAAAATTTATGTTTTCGGTGTCGTTCCCAAAAAGCTCAGTGATTTCACCTTCGTAGACGAAACCTATCTCACTACCGAAATCCCTGAGGATATGAAATTTGACCACGCATTCGAATGTGTCGGCGGTAACGGATCACAGATAGCAATCAACCAGATTATTGACTACATCAAGCCTGAAGGTACCATTTCGATTTTAGGCGTAAGTGAGTATCCTGTTCCTATCAATACAAGAATGGTACTCGAAAAAGGTCTTCGCATTTTCGGCAGCAGCAGAAGCGGCAGAGAAGACTTCGTTAAAACAGTCGAAATGTACAAGGAATTTCCCGACATCGTCGAATATCTCAGCCATATGGTTGGCTATGTCAAGCCTGTCAGAAGCATCAAGGATATGATGGAGGCCTTCGATCTCGACATAAATAAATCCTTCGGTAAAACCGTAATGAAGTGGGAAAAATAAATACTCATAAAAACATCCCTCGGCTTGATGCCGAGGGATTAGTTTTTTATAGATTAAAGACCTGTCTTTTCTCTGATGTAGTTTCTGGCTAAAACAGCATATTCGTAGGGGTTTGCGATAGCGGGATCCTGCTCAGCCTCTACTACTACCCAGCCTTCATAGCCTGCTTCATCGAGGATATCAAAGACGGGAGTGAAATCGAAATCACCGTCACCGGGAACTGTGAATGAGCCTGCACGCACGGAATCAAGGAAGCTGTAGCCTTTGGTCTTGGCATCCTCGATAACATCCTTACGGATGCTCTTAAGGTGAACATGCTTGACTCTGTGAACGTACTTTTTGAGCACACCGATTACATCCTCACCGCTGAAGGAAAGGTGACCTGTATCAAAGAGAAGATAAACTAAATCAGGATCAGTGATTTCCATAAGCTTATCGATTTCCTCTGCTGTCTGCACACCTGTGCCCATGTGATGATGAACGGTAAAATACATACCCTTTTCCTTGGCGAGTCTGCCCATTTCGTTAAAGCCCTTAGCGATAAGCTCCCACTGCTCGTCAGTGTAAACAGGCTTTTCACCGAAGATGCTTACATCCTTGCCCTGAATACTGTTGCCCTGCTCAGATGCACCGATAACCTTGGCTCCGAGAGCGTGAAGGAAATCTCTGTGCTTTATGAAAGCATCGATAGTCGCCTCGTAGCCATCGGAAAGAAGAAGTGAAGAAAACCAGGCGTTACAGATTCTCATTCCGCGAACTTCAAGCTTATGCTTAAGAGTTTCAACATCCTTAGGATATTTGTTGCCGATTTCACTTCCGGTAAAGCCTGCGAGTGCCATTTCGCTTACACACTGCTCAAAGGTGTTTTCAGCACCGAGATCGGGCATATCATCGTTTGTCCATGCAATAGGTGCAATGGCAAGATTAACTTTTTCTTTGTTAAGCATTTTAATATCTCCTTTTAATTAATATAAACGAGCCTTTTCTATATTAGCCTTCATATCCTCATAGCATTCGTGAACTCTTTCGCTTTCGGAAACCTCAGCTACACCGACTCTCCACCAGGAATCATAGCCGTCTGTCATGGACTTATGAGCCACCTTAATGTCAAAGAGTGTCGGTACTGTCTGCTTTTTGGCATCCTCGAGAGCCTCATAGAGCTCCCTATCTGTGGTTATTCTGTAGGCCTTACAGCCGTAGCCCTCTGCAATTTTGGCATAATCGGTATAAATAACCTCACCGTCAAGAAGTCCGCTTTCAGTCCTTCTGGTAAATCTCGTACCGAAGGTGTCTGTACCCTGACCGTTCTGGAGGTTTTCAATACAGCCCCAGCCGCTGTTGTCAAAGAGCATAATGTTGATTTTTTTGTTTTCCTGAACAGCAGTGTAAAGCTCACTGTGAAGCATAAGGAAGGAGCCGTCACCGACCATTGAATAAACTTCCTTATCGGGAGCAGCTAATTTCGCACCTAAGGCACCGCATATTTCATATCCCATACAGGAGAAGCCGTACTCTACATGATAGGTATAGGGAGCCTTGGATTTCCAGATTCTCTGGAGGCATCCGGGAAGTGAGCCGGATGAGCCGATAACAATGGAATCGTCTGCAATTACCTCATTGATTATACCGAGTGCTCTGGTCTGTGAAAGAACACCGTCAACAGCCGGTGCATTATAGCAACGGGTTATTTCTGCATCGAAGGCAGCCTTAGCCTCTGAGAGCTCCGTAGTCCACTTTGACTTATACCCGTCAAGCTTAGCCATAATTGCTTCAACCGACTTCCCTGCATCAGCAATAACTGCTGTTGAGTCCATTTTAAAAGCATCAAATGCACAGACATTGATAGAGAGCATTTTTACATCGGGATTCTGGAAGCCCCACTTAGAGCAGGTAGTAAAGTCGGTAAGTCTGGTTCCGACTGCGATTACAAGATCAGCCTTTTTAGCAATAGCATTAGCGGCAGCACCGCCCGTAACACCGCAGCCTCCCATATTCAGAGGATGGGCATAGGGAATCTGTCCCTTGCCTGCCTGAGTTTCTCCGACGGGAATGTTATATTTTTCAGCAAAAGCGAGAACTGACTCGTAGCTTTCGGAATATGTTACGCCGCCACCTACGATAAGCATAGGCTTTTCAGAGTTTTTAATCATTTCCACTGCTGCTTCGATTTCTCTGTCAGAGGGAACTCTTCTGTCCATATACCAGACTCTCTTCTGAAGGAAGTAATCGGGATAATCAAAAGCTTCAGCCTCTACATCCTGAGGCATAGCGATACAAACCGCACCTGTGTCAGCAGCATCCGTAAGCACACGCATAGCGTTGATACAGGCTGTCATAAGCTGCTCAGGGCGCTCGATTCTGTCCCAGTATTTACAGACGGCACGGAAGGCATCATTTGAAGTAGTGGAATAGGAATGAGGCTGCTCTACCTGCTGTAAAACGGGGTCCGGCTGACGGCAGGCAAAGGTATCACCGGGAAGCACCAAAAGAGGTATTCTGTTAGCCGTGGCAGTACCGCAGGCCGTAACCATATTGAGGGCGCCGGGGCCGATAGATGAGGTACAGGGAATAATCTTTCGTCTGTTATTCTGCTTGGCAAAGGCAATAGCCGCATGAGCCATGCCCTGCTCATTATGTCCCTGATAATATGTAAGGCTGTGGCCGCCCTGCTCGAGAGCCTGACCGATACCTACTACACAGCCGTGACCGAAAATACCGAAAATTCCATCTACGAATTTAGTTTCTTTTCCGTCGAAGGAAACATACTGATTATCAAGAAACTTAACAAGAGCCTGAGCCATTGTAAGACGCATATATAATCAAATCCTTTCAATAAATTTCTGTCTTAATAAACACTTCAAGGAGTGCATATTACTGCACTCCCAAAGTTTAAATTACATAATTTCTGAAATTTTAACAGGTCTGCCTTCCTTGACGGATTTTTTAGCGGCGAGAGCTACAAGGATGGAATTAAGACCGTCAAGTCCTGTGGTGGGTGTAGGCTTATCATTCTGAACCGCATCAACAAACTGCACCATTTCATCACGGAAGGACTGCATATATCTTTCGAGGAAGAAATAAAGAGGCTTATCGGTAGTTACACCGTCACCGTTCATAACGGTAACATTAGTAGGAGTATCGTTGGAAGCCATGGCGGCACCGAGTGAGCCGAACACTTCGATTCTCTGATCATAACCGTATGCGGCACGGCGGCTGTTATCAATAACACCGAGAGCGCCGTTTTCAAACTTAAGGTTAATAATAGCGGTGTCAACATCGCCTGCTTCACCGATAGCAGGATCTACGA
>JAFSDF010000054.1 GCA_017436375.1 Clostridia bacterium
AAACGGAAGGTGGAATAGCCGCCCTCATGAGTGCCTACCTTTCTGCCGTTGATTTTCACTGTTGCGACACTGTTTGCACCCTTGAGCTCAAGATAAGTAGTACCCTCGTATCTGGGGATGATTCTCGTATAGGTGCAGGCACCTCTGTAGTATGAGCCTTCATTCATTCCCTGACCGTCGAGACCGTTCCAGGTGTGGGGAAGATTTACTGTTTCCTTTACACCCTCTTTGCAGAATACCCAGTCGTTATTAAGTGCGATAATCTTTTTCATTTGTTTTCTCCTTTATGTTGAATTAGCATAATTTTATTTCACATAACAGCTTACTACCTCACCGATGTACATACGGTGGTAATCCTTCTGAGGATAGCATTTTTCGTCGATGGTTTCATCAATAAAGCCCTCAGGCTTAATATCCTGATAAGCCACCTTTTTCAGAACTATGACTATTTCACTTTCCTCAAATGAAACGGAGCCGTCGAGCTCTATAGGTGTCAGACCTGTTTCCTTTGCCTTGTCATAGTCTCTTCCGCTTTTACTGCCGCAGAATGAGAGTGCCTTTCTGTATTCCTCACCGAAAAAGCTCAGTGTGAAAAGGTCATTTTTCTCCGTAAACTCATAGGTGTATCTTTGAGGACGGATAAAGCAGAAGCACACATCCTTGTTCCACAGCTCACCCATAGCACCCCAGGATGCGGTCATAGTGTTATAGCAGTCACCGCTGCCTGCAGTAATGAGACACCATTTGTCATCAAAAAGGGAAACAGCATTACCCTTCAGCTCTTTAATATCAATTTTCTTCATAAGCTCACCTCGATATATAATTGTATGCCTGTAAATTTAATAATAGCATAAATTTTTACCTTTGTCCACAGAATTGTTTCTATTTGCTTTCGGTTTATAAAGTTTAATTATTATCTTGACTCACAAGGAGTACAATGGTAAAATTTATCTATCAATTATAAAGGATGATACTTATGAAAAAATCCGTCACTCTTATCGGTATGCCCGGTGCAGGTAAAAGCACTGTAGGAGTCCTCCTCGCCAAATCCCTGCTTACGGATTTTATCGACACCGATCTGATTATTCAGCGGGAAACAGGAAAAAGCCTCTGCACACTCATAGAAGAGCAGGGAACCGAAAATTTCCTCGAAACGGAAAACCGTATAATCCTCTCTCAGAGCTTTGATAATGCGGTAATTGCCACAGGCGGCAGTGCCGTTTACGGAAAAGAGGCGATGAAAAAGCTGAAGGAAATCAGCACCGTGGTTTATCTTTCCCTGCCTGTGGAAGAGCTTGAAAAGCGCATAAAGGATATTCACTCACGGGGTGTGGCGATGAAAAACGGCGTTACCCTGAAAGAGCTTTTCAAAGAAAGAAAAAGTCTTTATGAAAAGTATGCAGATTTCACCGTGGAGTGCAAGGGACTTACAGCGGAGGAATGTGTGGAAGAGATAATAAAAAAAGCAGGGCTGTGATATGCCGACATCCGATAAGGAAGTATTCCTTTAAAATGTGAACTAAGCACACAATAATGCGTTAAAAATCACCGATATGCGTCAACATTATCGGTGATTTTCGCCTTTTCTTACATATTTATTTCGCATTTTAAAATGCTTCGCAGTTTCGTAAGAACTGAAATTTTCTTGTATTGAAGCCACAAAACGGAGCAAGGCTGTAGTCTTGTGAGACTTTTGGCAAAAATACGGGGGATTTTGTTCGAGAAACAAATACTGCCTTATCGGATGTCGGCATACCCTGCTTTATTTAATATTCCCGTCCTTATCACAAGTAAGGGTGATTGTCTTTTCTATAGTCTTGAGAGGAACGCCCAGCTTATACTGTCTTATTTTAAAATAAGCCGATGCACTGTTATCTTTTTTTCTGATCTCCTTTGAAAGAAGCTTCCAATCGGAATCATAAATCAGACACCCGGCATCAGCACTGTCACAGACCGATTTTTTACCGTTAAAGGAAAACTCCGCAGTTAAAACTGCTGTCCAGAGAAGCTCACCGTCGGCGCTGAAATAGGAGACATACTTCGTTTTCTCAGCTGTTTTATTTCGTTTCAGCAAAGCGATTATTTTTCTGATAAGCTCTACTATTCTTTCTAAAAATCCTGTAACTCCGTTATCTTCACTTCCGGGAGTCCCTTCGGCACCTATCGTATCATCGCCCTCATAGCCATCGCCCGATGAATCATTACCTATAAGCTCATCACTTATGATAATATAAGAGCCGTCATCGAAAAACTCTCTTTCACTTTCGTAGGCACCTGCACAGGGCACCAGAGAAAAAACAAAAAGCAGAACCGATAAAATCACGGCAAAAAATTTCCTCACAGCAGTTCACCGTCCTTTATCATATACGAAACAGCGAGAAAACCTTCCTCAAAATATCCGTGAGCCTCTGTATGGACATCAATAAGACTCAGCAGAACAAAAAGAGCATAAATTATAAGCGCAACGATGACCGCAACAATCAGTAGCTTTTTTATCTGTATCTGCTTTCTGAGTCTGATGCTGTCTGTATTAACCGTAAAGCTGTCTCCTATACTTTCGGGAGTACCGAAAGCTTTTTCGATGTCCTCCATAGCAGCATCGGGTGTATCAGCGAGATATTCTGACACATTCTCCTCTAACTGACATAAAAAGTCTTTCTTCTGCTTTCGGCCGCAAAGTAAAAGACGGCTTATCTGTGAATAGTAATTTTTAAGCTCCTTTTCCGTTACTCTGCCCATCACTTTTCACCGCCTGTCATAAGATTGATAGCCTCTGATATTTTCCTGTATTCCTTTAATAATTCTCCGTAGTATTCCACGCCCTTCGGCTCCAGATGGTAATATTTTCGGAGTCTCCTTTTTACTATTTCGTCCCTGTCCGTAAGATAGCCGTTTTCCACGAAACGGTAAAGCACAGGATATAGCGTACCCAGAGGGATTTCAAAATTCCCTCCCGATTTTTCTGCCACAGCTTTTACTATTTCATAGCCGTACATATCCTTTTCTCTCAGAACACACAGAACTGCCAGATCAACAGTTCCTCTTTTAAAGCTTTCTGTATTCTGCAAATCGATGCACCCAAAACTGCACTGCAGCTCTTCCTTTCACCCTTTTTCTGTCTACATTTTAACACATAGCAACGGCTAAATCAATAGTAATTTTGTATTGTTTTATATTTTGTTACACAAAATATATTGACAAGCAAAATAAACTGTGCTATTTTAAAATCAAGGGTGCCCCATTAAAGAAAAAACCGTCAGTTTTACCGTACGCTGACTTTTTAAGGAGGTAATTTTATGTTAAGGCTTATTTATTATGACTTCAAGAGTATCTTTTTTAAGATTCAGTCTGTGCTGTTATCACTCACACTGTTTTTTGTCGGGATAATGTACGGAGATGCACCCATAGAAGTGGAATACTCGGTACACATCAACAATACTGAAATCTCCGTCGGAGACACCTTTGAGTGGCCCGAGGGAGAAAAAAGCATTACCGTTTACTGCTCCTGTAAAAATGTCGGCAGACCTTTTGAGGGCAGCGATTTATACGATCCGAATGTCGGCTTTTACAGATATGTTAACGGAGAAAAGGAATATCTTGATTTTTGGAGTATATCGGTTGATGCTATACCGCAGCCGATACTGATTAAAAACGGCGATACCTTCAATATATTCCGATCCTTTATAATCAACCCGGATGATGTGCCTGAGGCGGGAGTATACAATATGGAGGTAAGCGTATACGGCTGTAAACAGGTTTTCGAAAATGTTCTCAAGATAGTCTGACAAAAAATATTCCGTAAATGTTGACTACCCTTTTCCGAAGTGCTAATATTGAATTACCAAAAGAGAAAAGAGGTCAGCATTATGGAAGAAAACAAAAAATGGGTAGCCTGCTGGTCTGCCGCACCTGTAAAGGGCGGTATTCACATCGGACCGCTCCATCTTAATAACGGTCTGCTTCATTCCACGGCAAGAACTGTTTTAAAACCTACCCTTAAAGGAGAAAAAATCAGATTAACCTTCTCAAACCGATACAGCAAAAAGCCTCTGACTATTTCGGCCTGCTCAGTAGCTACGGTGACAAACCTTAAAAAGCACGAAACGGACACCCCCGTTACCGTCACCTTCAGCGGAAAAGAGGAGGTTACTATCCCCGCAGGAGAAGACATAACATCCGATGAAATAAGCTTTGCAACCGAAAGCCTTAAGGAAATCGCCGTGAATATCTTCGTCAAGAGCGCAGTTATGCGTACAAAGGGCCTCTACGGCAGTGACACCTGGCTTTCCTTCGGTAATCAGACTAAGAATAAAAAATTCACTCCTATGTGGCATCTTATTCTGAAAACCAACATCGCCGTTCTGCAGACCAATCCCTTCCTTACCCGTGTAGACACTCTCGCCGACGGAAATGCCTATGCCATTGTTATCGCAGGTGACTCCACTATGGCAAACGAAACCCCATTCCTTTTAGCCGAGAGGCTTAAAAGAATGGGCAGAGAAAATGTGGCTGTCATACAGCAGGCTATCGCAGGTAACCGCATCGGAGAAAACGGCAAAGGCATCATCGCCAATCTTTACGGAGAAGCCTTCCTCAGCCGTTTTGATAAGGACATAGCAAAATGCCCCGGAGTGAAAAAGGTTATTTTTAAAGAGGGTATCAACGATGTTATTCACCCTCATTCCCTCACCGTGGGCGGTACACCTATAACAGCCGATGAAGTAATCGACAGGACTAAAAAAGCCATAAAGAAATGCAGGGAGCAGGGCTGGGAAATCTATGTTTCCCGAAAGACACCCTTCAAGGGCTTCGGCAAGCTGCTGCCCGGTATCCGTGATTTCACCTGGAAACAGGAAATTCAGGATGTGGTAGATGCTATGGATAGATGGATAGCGGAAAGTGACGAGCACGACGGACAGATTACCACAGATTATCTCAGAGACGAAAAGGACAGAGAGACCTTAAAAGCGGAGCTCACCTCTGATTTCATCCACTATAATGTGAACGGACAAAGAATGTTTGTCGAGAACATACCGGAGGAATATCTGTAATAAAAAGCAAAAAACACTCAAGGCACGATGCTTTGAGTGTTTTTTAGTTGTTTGATAAAGGCTTTCTGTTTTAATCAGAAATTTTTCTTGCGTTTTTTATTGCGTGAATAATTGACAGTGCATCATAAGGTTCTTTATTTATAACCTGAATAGAGAAAACTTCAACCAAGCACAAGGTAGCATAACTTGCTAATAAGATAAGATATGTCAGAGGTTTAACCATCTGTACTGCTAAAGGCATAAAGAACAGTGCGGCTCCCAGAAACTTGCTCAGAATTGTGTGCGGACTAAAGAAAGTCTTAAATCTGATCAACGGAATCAAGGCACCGATAAAGCAAATAACTATATCAACAAAGAGCCAGACAAAAATCCAGCCGGGAATCAGCCTCTGCACAAGTAAAATCTTTATCAGAGGCAGGTATGTCATCAAATCGCCAATAGTGTCAAGGGCCGCTCCAAGCATACTTTCGCAGTGATACTTTCTCGCTATCCTTCCGTCAAAGAAGTCTGTCGCCGCACAGTAAATATATATAATTAAAAATGTAGGCTCATAAAAGCTGTTAAAGGTAAATAAAAATGCCGCTGCTATTATTCTGCTCGCAGAAAGAAGATTCGGAATATATTTTATAAGCTTCTCCATATTTAAACCTCTTTTTCTTTTAAAAGTGTGTGTTGACGAGTTTTTTACATTATACTTCTTTTTTCGCAAGCGAAAAAGAGGTTGGTTTAATAATTTTTAATATTTTTACCTTTACAAAACACCTCTCAAACAAAAAAATCATATTTGAAAAAAATATGAAAAAAATCAAAAAAACCGCGACCTGTTTGCTCGGCAAGTTGCGATTTTTTTAACATTATGTTAATTACTTTTATGTCGTGGACTTGTTTGTAACGAAAAGCGTATGCAATAAAATCACCGATTACACAGTAGTTTTCTCACCGATACTGAAATCGAAATCAAACTTATATTTTCCCTTATGTCTGTAAGGTATGAAATAGATATAGAGGAAGGCCAGTACTGCCCCTAAAGTGTTCAGCACCATATCTGCCATAATGTCCATAATGGGCCAACGCTCGGGAACAATAGGATTAATGAGCGCGACTTCTTTTGATGTTCCGAGAGCAAGCTCCAAGCTCCAATGCTGTGAGTCACCGGGATAGCCGCTCATTATACCTGCTATCTGGTCAAAGCTGAACTCGAAAAGCTCCCAGCAGGTAGTAACCAGAAAAGAAAAGCAAAGAGCACCTAAAACAACAACGGTAAAAGGAGCTTCTTTTCTGTCTCTTTTCATCAGAGCACAGAAAATCTCATAGCCGAAAAACACTGCCATAGCGGCACCGAGGAAATGCAGCACAGAGTCCCATAGCTGAATGTCATAATAGAAATTAAGGAACTTTCCGCCGAATGAGGCACAGAACACGAGCACCGTCAGCCATGACTGCATCGAAGACGGAAGCTTTCTCCACATACTCTTTTCGGGGAAGAGCATAAATATCTCCCAGGCAAACATTGCCGCAAAGTTTGCACCGACCTGAAGGGGGTCAGTGATGTCAAAGGGCTTTTTAAAGAAGCCGGCGACAAAGGCATAAATCATAAGTGCACGAAAAATCCACCAGAAGATGAATCTTCTCGTCGGACAATTGTCCTTTAAGCGTTGAATGTAGTTTTTCATTGTTTTCCCATCCTTTTTCTTGAAAATAAAAAAACACATCAAAAACCTTCTCTTAAAGAGAAAGTTTTCGA